>JAMOVZ010000046.1 GCA_027061865.1 Desulfobacterales bacterium | reverse complement strand
GGACGGCGTTTTGAGCCCCAAGGCCTTGGCTTTGGATCTCGAATGTGGTGCGGTTGTAATAGTCAAGGCCCCGAACAAGGTTTGGGTCAATGGTATAAGAGATATTCAGGGCCTCCAGGTAGTCCCTCAAGGACTGAAAGTGTATGCCGCAGGCCTTGCACAAAAAATCTAAGATCTTGGGGGCTTGGGCCATTGCCCCTTTGCAGGAATCCACCTTGCAATCAAAGACCCTGAGAGGATTTGTGGAGGCCCTCCTTTGGCAATCACTGCAAAGGCCTCCTGATACACCTTGGAGGTAATCCCTAAGCTTCTCTTTGAAGACGGGCCTACACTCGTTGCACCCAATGGAGTTTAGGTGAAGTGAGAGCCCCTTGAGCCCTATTCTCTCCATCAGGGTCATGGCCAGCAAAACAACGTCGGCATCACTCCTTGGGCCTGGGTCCTTGAATAATTCCGCATTTATCTGGTGAAATTGCCGGTACCTCCCCTTCTGCGGCCTCTCGTGGCGAAACATAGGGCCGATTGTAAAGAACTTGTGTGCTCCTGCCTCATGGTAAAGCCTGTTTTGGATATAGGCCCTTGCAACAGAAGCAGTGGCCTCCGGCCTAAGAGAAAGGCTCCTTCCTTTGGTATCCTGAAATGTGTACATCTCTTTGCTGACAATATCAGTGTCTTCACCAATGGTCCTGGAGAAGAGCTCAGTCTTTTCCAGCACCGGCGTCCTGATTTCTTTGTATCCGAAAACCCCAAGCAGCTCCCTGGCCTCATTCTCCACCCTTTGCCAAAGGGGTGTCTCTTGGGGAAGGATATCCCGAAAGCCTTTTATAGTGGTATATGACAAGGACAAGCCCTCCCTGGTCAGCCTTAATCCCCGGATTAATAACTGGTCTTCTATCAAAGGGGTTCTAGAGGCGTCAACAGGAAATGGATCAGTCGCCTTTTAGGGAGAGTGATATGGCCGAGGGGGAGGGCGATCAGGGGCAATCAGACAACCAGTAGCCCATCCTGTCGATGTCACGGCGCATGAAATAGCGGACCTTGAGCACTTGGCCGGTGTCGGTTGGATCGCAAGGGACCTCAATGGTTACCTCCCTTGGCTCCGAGTCTTCAGCGCCTGCGGGCAGGTTAACGGTTTCCTCAACACAGCCCACAACCTTGCCGTCCCTTTCCACGCGGAATGCAATGGTAGGCTTGCGGTCATAGGTGTATTTGTTGGAAACTCTGTAAAGGATTCGGTACTGTTTACCATCGCAGGTAAACCTCTCCACCTTTATCTCTATGAGGTCCTGGCATATGGCGCCGGCTGGCCAAAAGAGCAAAAGGGCAAGAGTCAGTGATGCGATAAATAGCCTCATGGTAGTTCTCCTCAGAAAAGGGATCCAATCCACAGATCGGCTCATGGGCCAAAAACTTCAAACCATGCTATTTCCCCTATCCTGAAAATAGGACAACAAGAACGGGGGTGGGAATCGCGCCTTCCCACCCCCGTTTTGCATTGCTGCGGCTTGGTTGCTGTTCTTGTGTGCATGGGAGAGAACCTATCCGCTGCCAAGCAGGTTAGTCAACCTTTTCTGAGCCCCCGCCGGCGATGATGTCAGTATCATCCAGGGAGAGTATGTCCAGGTCGCTTTCGATCTTATCATAGTCATCCAAGCTGAACTCGTCTGCACTATCAAGATCCGCTTCTTCAAGCCCCACTCCATAGCCGGAGGGCTGCTTTTCCCTCATGGAACGGAGCTGATCCAGCTTTTCCATCTCCCTCTGGCACTTTACGCATAGGGAGGTCTCGGGAACTATAAGAAGCCTCTCGGGCGGTATCTGCTTTCCGCACTCCTCGCAAATGCCAAAGTTGTCATTATTTAAGAGTTTTTGGATTAATCTGTCTATCTGCCTCAATTCCTTGGATTTTCTTTCAATCAGCCTGTAATTGCTGGACACAGAAATCTCCCTCTGCGCATGGTCAGACTCGTCAGTGAACTGGTCCTCAGCGTCATTACCGTCATAAGCCCGTTGGGCCTCTATCAGCTTGTTTAAGGTTTCCTCAAAGGCCTTTCTCTTCTTGTTTAACTCGTCTAAAAATCTCTTTCTTGTCTCATCCATTAAAATCACCCCCTTCAGGAGCGGAAAAACATTGCATCCAAAAGTGCCCTTTTTATGTTCAAATACAAATGAGGGCCACTGGGAACTTCCAGAGGGGAAAAATCCCTCGCCCTGCAGAGCAAACCTTAACCGCGGACTCCACAGGGGTCTAATCGTCAGCCGCAGCGCTCGTCTTTAAATGAGATTAAAAGCCTACCGGACTGCCGACGCGATGACGGAGAACTGAAAACTACATCATATGGGCAAGGACTGAGATGTTACTTCAACCATCATGAAGCGGACTAATATTATACACGATTTTTGAAATGTCAATAGAAAAAATTTATTTTTTGACAAAAAAATGAATCCCAAAATATTTTCCGTGAGACGCTTTTTTGCAATTGTTGCTTTTTTGGGGGATCGTGATATTTTTCCAAAGGCTCAGGAACAGGAGGGTAAGGATGTTTATAACTTTTGAAGGAATCGAGGGGTGTGGTAAGTCCACCCAGGCCCTCATGCTTTACAAAAGGCTTCAAGGGAAGGTAGGCGTGCTTTTGACTGCAGAGCCAGGCGGCACTCCCATTGGCAAGGCCATCAGGGATATTCTGTTGAATTCACAAAACAGGGCCATGGTGCCTTTGGCAGAACTTTTTCTCTATGAGGCAGACCGGGCTCAGCACGTGAGCGAACTGATCAGGCCGGCCCTGGAAACCGGCCTATGGGTGCTGTGCGACAGATACTGTGATGCCACCTTTGCCTATCAGGGATATGCACGGGGCCAGGACCTGGAATTGATCACCTTCCTCAACCACAGGGCTACAGGAGGGCTCAAGCCCGATCTGACGATCCTGCTGGACTGCCCTGTGGAGGTGGGGCTGGAAAGGGCCCACAAAAGGGATAAGCTTGAGGCCATGGAACGGAGCGCCAGATTTGAAAATGAGCCGGAGATGTTCCACCAGGCGGTCAGGGACGGGTATCTAAAGCTTGCCAAGCAGGAACCTGAAAGATTTGTAGTAATGGATGCAGCCTTGGATCGGGACACACTGTCCGAGATCATTTACCGGACAGTGGCAAAGCACCTGCCCGGGCCAGGCGTGGCTTAAGGGGAGTTTTTTGTGCGGTTTGAAGATATCCTAGACCAGGACACTGCAAAGGGCATCCTGATAAATTCTATCCAAAGCGGCAGGCTTGCCCATTCATATCTTTTTACCGGCCCCCATGGGGTTGGCAAAATCATGATGGCAAAGGCGCTTGCAGCCTCCCTCAACTGCCCCAATAGCAGTGGAGTGGATGGATGCGGCCGATGTGTGATTTGCAGGCAGATTGAGCAGGGAGGCTACCCTGAATTTTTGATTGTTGCTCCAGAGGGAAATAACATAAAGATTGATCAGATACGGGAACTCCAAAGCAGATTATGTTTTGCTCCGGCCATAGGCCGCTTCCGGATTGTAATTGTGGATATGGCAGAGAGCATGACAGAGGAGGCCTCCAATTCATTTCTCAAGACCCTGGAAGAACCGCCTCAAAACAACATCTTGATCTTGAACGCCGAAGAAGCCGATGATCTTCTCCCAACCATTGTCTCCAGGTGCCAGAAAATACCTTTCCGGCCCCTGGGTGTCCAAGTAATCGCAGGTTTCCTTGAGAGGGAGAAGGGCGTGGACGGGGAAAGGGCGGCGGTGATTGCCAAGATAAGTGAAGGGAGCTTGGGCAAGGCCATTTCAATGTTGGAGGAGGGATTTTTGGAGACCCGGGATCAGTGGCTGAGAATCTTGGGCCAATGTTTTGACCAACCCAAAGGGGAACTGTTGGAGACGGCCTCTAAGCTTGTCTCCAGTTTGAAGACCAAGGGGAGGGGAAAGTACAAGATTGGCGGGCTGACAGATCTCCTGGCCCTTTGGGCAACCTGGTACCGGGACCTCATGGTGCTCAAGCAAGGAGGGGGTGAGGAGCTTGTTATAAACCAGGACTTTAGGCGCACATTGAAAAAAGTGACCAGGCGGTATAATATAAAAAGTTTGGTGGCGATTCTTTCCTTGTTGGATCAGGCCCAGAGGGATCTGCGGCGCTGGCATAATCCTTTATTGGTGATGGAAAGAACCATTCTGGGCATAGTGAAGCTAGGCCCAGAGCCGCAGCCCATCAATTGAGAGGTGAAGAGAGCCGGTGAACAAGGTCGTAGGTGTTAAGTTCAAAAACAATGGAAAGGTCTATGAGTTCGATTCGGGCCATTTTGTGCTGAAAAAGGGCGACAAGGTAATGGTGATCACCGAGGAAGGGCCTGCGGTGGGGTGTGTATGCACTGAACCTCAGGATCGCCCCGGGACAGCACCAAACCGGCCCCTCAAGAAGGTCTTCAGGCTTGCCACTCCTGAAGAGATAGAAAGGTATGAGGAAAGTTGCCGCATGGAGGAGGAAATCCTCCACTACTGCTACCGAAAAGTAAAAGAGCTGGGTCTTCCAATGAGCCTGGTGACGGTGGAGAGGAGATTTGATGGAAGTAAGGCAATCGTCTATTTCACTGCAGATGGAAGGGTGGACTTCCGTGAACTGGTGAAGATGTTGGTCCGTCGCTTCAAGACCCGGATTGAGATGCGGCAAATTGGTGTGAGACACCAAGCAAAGATGGTGGGAGGGCTTGGCACATGCGGGAGGGTCCTTTGCTGCGCCACCTTTATGAACAGCTTTGCGCCGGTCACCATTAAGATGGCCAAAGAGCAGAACCTTTCTTTAAACCCTGGAAAGATCTCTGGCATGTGTGGCAGGCTGATGTGCTGCCTGGGATTTGAGGAAGAGTTTTATAGGATTGTTAAAAAAGGCCTTCCCAAGATAGGGAAAAAGGTGGCCACCCCAAAAGGCCAAGGAAAGGTGGTGCGGCAAAATGTGCTTAAAAAGACGGTGATTGTTGCATTGGAAGAGGGCGAGGAAGTGGAGTTTCGCGCGGAGGAACTCCAAGGGGGCAATGACACATAGCGCCCGCCGCCCCCCGAAGATTTAGATAAAAACGAAGAGAAAAGGAGAAATTGACTTGCCAAAGAGATTCTATGTGACTACCCCAATCTACTATGTAAACGCTCCACCCCACCTTGGGCATGCCTATACCACCATTGTGGCCGATGTAATGGCCAGATTTTATCTGCTGGCCGGCTACGAGACCTTTTTCCTCACGGGGACCGACGAGCACGGTGACAAGATAGTGAGGGCGGCCAAAGAGGCGGGCCAGTCGCCCAAGGAGTATGTGGACAAGATCAGTTCCCTCTTTAAAGAGCTCTGGCCAAGGCTCAACATCCAGTATGACTACTTTGTGAGGACTACCAGCCCAGAGCACCAGAGGACCGTCCAGTATATATTAAATAAGGTTTACGAAAAGGGAGACATTTACTTCAGCGAGTACGAGGGGCTCTATTGCTTTGGCTGCGAACGCTTTTACACGGAGAGGGAACTGGTGGATGGAAAGTGCCCTGACCACCAAAAGGAACCAGAATTAATTAAAGAGGCCAACTACTTTTTCAGGATGAGCAAGTATCAGGACTGGTTGGTGGAGCATATCAACTCCAATCCTGACTTTATCAGGCCTGAGAGATATAGGAATGAGGTCTTGTCCTTCTTGAAAGAGCCGCTGGAAGACCTTTGTATCTCTAGGCCCAAGAGCCGTCTTGATTGGGGCATAACCATCCCGTTTGACGAAAACTATGTCACCTATGTTTGGTTCGATGCCCTAATCAACTATGTATCTGCCCTTGGCTATCCAGATGGGGAGCTTTTCAAGAAATTCTGGCCGTACTCTCAGCACCTGGTTGCAAAAGATATTCTGAAACCCCACGGGATTTATTGGCCTTGCATGTTGAAGGCAGCAGGCATTGAGCCCTATCGGCACCTGAATGTGCACGGCTACTGGATTGTAAACGAGGGCAAGATGTCCAAGAGCCTTGGGAACGTGGTTCGCCCCTTGGACCTGGTGGGGATTTACGGGCTGGATGCATTTCGTTACTTTTTGCTCAGAGAGATGGTCTTTGGCCTCGATTCAGAGTTCAGCGAAGAGGCCTTGGTGGGGAGGATCAACGCGGATTTGGCCAATGACTTGGGAAACTTGGTCCAGAGAAGTCTCACTATGGCCATAAAGTATCTCAAAGGCAGGCACCCCGCCCAAGGCCCACCCACTCAGTACGACCAAGAGTTGAGAGAATTTGCCTTGGAAGCGGTCAAAAAATACGAGGCCTTGATGAAGGAGCTGGCCTTCCACAAGGCCCTCATCCTGATTTGGGACCTGATAGGCAAGGTGAACAAGTACATTGATACCACGGCCCCTTGGGTGCTGGCAAAAAAGGATAGGGAGAGGCTGGAGACAGTGCTCTTTCACATCTTTGAAAGCCTCAAGATAATCTCTGCACTGCTGTGGCCCGTGATGCCGGAGGCTGCTGAAAAGATCCAGGCCCAATTGGGGCTTGAAAAACGGGGCAGATCCCTCACCCTCCAGGATGTGTCGCGTTGGGGAGAAATCAGGTCGGTGGAGCCCTTGAACAAGGGCCCCGCCCTGTTTCCCAGGGTGGAAATGAAAAGAGAGGAGAGAGCCCAAGAGCCCGGCTTGCCAAAAAAGGAGATAGGATTGATCTCAATAGAGGAGTTCCAAAAGATAGATTTGAGAGTGGGCACCGTGGTTGGTGCCGAGGCCATACCCAAGTCCAAAAAGCTGCTGAAACTTACTGTGGAGCTTGATGGAGAAAGAAGGACACTGGTCGCGGGGATTGCCGGCCATTACAGTCCCGAGGAACTAGAAGGGCGCCAGGTGGTTGTGGTGGCAAATCTGGCGCCTGCCAAGCTCATGGGGGTGGAGTCGCAGGGCATGGTGCTTGCTGCAGAAGGCGGGGAGGGGTTGAGTCTCCTCAGGCCAGACAA
>JAMOVZ010000045.1 GCA_027061865.1 Desulfobacterales bacterium | reverse complement strand
CCCGGGCAGCAAAGTCCGGTAGGCAATTTACTGAGGCGAGGCAGAGGGGCACCATCTGCTTATGACACATTTGGCGCAAAGGGGCTTTCTTGCCTTGCAGACCTCCCGGCCGTGGTAGATTAACAGATCAGAAAAACGGCGCCACCTCCTTTTGGGAAGGAGCTTTTCCAAGTCCTTTTCGATCTTGTCTGGGTTTGTTTCATCGGTAAGCCCGAGGCGTTTGGCCAAACGCTTTACATGGGTGTCTACCACCACTCCAGGCACATCAAATGCAGCACCAAGCACACAATTGGCTGTCTTCCTGCCCACCCCTGGAAGCTTTAACAGTTCTTCCATGGTGGATGGAACCTTGCCCCCGTATTTTTCGACTATGGCTTTGGCGCACCCCTTGAGGGAGCGGGCCTTGTTCTTGAAGAAACCGGTTGGCCGGATGTCTTGCTCCAACTCCTCTATGGGCACCTTGATATAGTCTTCGGGCCCTTTGTATTTTTTGAATAGATAACTTGTTACTTGGTTTACCCGCTCGTCCGTGCACTGGGCAGAGAGGATGGTGGCCACCAACAGCTCGAAAGGGGTCTTATACTTGAGGGCGGTCTTCTCTTTAGTGTAAATGGGATCAAGGGCCTCGAAAATCTTTTTTGCCCTTTCCTTTTTCTTTTTGAGGTCTTCCATTTGGCCTCTCTCCCATGAGATTTACCTCAGCCTTATAGGATCGGCCGCAGTGGTGTGTCAAGGAAGTTGTGAAAGGGCGGTTACGAGGTTGACACTATGAAGGGTTGCTTTATCATAGCAGTAAACCAAGACGTACTAGGGCAAGCCAGCATGAAGATTGCAATGCGCATTTTTTACTTGATCTTGACCGGTGTTTGGCTTTTTAGGCCGATGTGTTGGGCAGGCCCAGGTGAAAAACCCCATATACAGGAGGATAACATGACGCGGGAAGGAGAATTCACGGAAGAAGAAGGGGCTTATCTGCTGAAAGTAGCCAGGGAGACTATTGAGAGGGAGCTTTTTGGTAAGCCATTGAAGGGGGCGGGCGCAGGGCCTCCTCCTTCGGCCAAGTTCCACCAGAGGAGGGGCACCTTTGTCACACTCACTAAGGATGGTAATCTAAGGGGTTGTATCGGGCACATCATACCCCAGGAATCTGTATTGGAAGGTGTAAAAATCAATGCCATTAATGCCGCATTTAAAGACCCCAGATTCATGCCGGTCCGTCCAGAAGAATGGGACAAGATAAAGATAGAGGTGAGCATACTCTCTGAGCCTAAGCCATTGCATTACAAAGACCCCCAAGACCTCCTCAACAAGTTGAGGCCGGGCATAGATGGAGTGATAATCAAGAAGGGATATGCACAGGCCACTTTTCTGCCCCAGGTGTGGGAGCAGTTGCCCCGAAAGGAAGACTTTCTAACCCATCTTTGCCTAAAGGCTGGGCTGGACGGAGATGAGTGGAAGAAGGGGGATTTGGAGGTGTACACCTACCAGGTCCAGGCGTTCGAAGAATAGTTGGGGAGGGCAGGCGGCCTCCAGCTTCTCATGAGTAGAAACGGCCTTACAAGAAAGGAGTTTTTGAAGAGCTTGGCCCTGGGGGCGGGATCCATTTTTTGCCCTTTTCCTGCTGTGGCCTTCTGGGGTAAGAAAGAGCGTCCGTGGAAAAGCATCAAAGGCAAGGTCTTTAAGGGCGATGGTCCAAAACGGCCGTGGAAGTGGTCAAAGGAAGGCCTTTACTATGCCAGCAACGGCAGGGACGTACAGTGTCAAGTCTGCCCCAACCGCTGCTACCTGGAGCCTGGCGACAGGAGCATCTGCCGTTCAAAGGTAAATATTGGGGGGAAGCTCTACTCCCTTGCCTATGGAAATCCTTGCGCAGTACATGTGGATCCCATAGAAAAAAAGCCGCTCTTTCATTTTTATCCCACCACATCCATCTTTTCCATTGCGGCTGCTGGGTGTAACTTCAGGTGCCTCAATTGCCAAAACTGGGAGATTTCCCAGAAGAGGCCTGAGGATGTAAGGAGTGTGGAACTCTTTCCCGAACAAGTGGTCCGTGCCGCTCTGGGAGCAAGGGTAAATTCGATTGCATACACCTATTCAGAGGCTGTAACCTATTACGAGTACATGTTTGACACGGCCAAAGAGGCCCACTCCAAGGGAGTCAGGAATGTTCTTGTCTCAAACGGCTTTATCAATAAAAGGCCCCTGAAAGAGTTGTGCCAATATATTGACGGAGCGAACATCAATCTCAAGTCCTTTGATGACCGGATCTACCAGTGCCTCAATGGCGGCAGGCTCCAGCCGGTCCTTGAAACCCTCAAGACCCTGCATGCCAATGGCGTCTGGTTGGAGATAACCACCCTGGTGGTGCCAACATATGTGGATGATCCGGAGATGATCAAGGAGATGTGCAGGTGGATAGTCAAAGAGCTTGGTCAGCACTATCCGCTTCACCTCTTGAGATTTTTCCCCCGCTATAAGCTGACCCGCCTTCCCCCCACCCCAATCAAGACCCTGGAGCAGCTTCGCCAAGTGGCGCTCAAAGAGGGGCTTCATCACGTCTATTTGGGCAACGTGCCTGGCCACGAGGCCTCCCACACCTACTGCCCAAAGTGTGGCAAACTGATCATAAAGAGGGCCGGATATTTCGTAGAGGCCCTGGGGATGGAGGCAGGGCGGTGTTCTTTTTGTGGCTCGGCCATATCTGGGAGGTGGGGCTAAGGGTATGGCACATTTGTTGCTTTTTCCTAAATCCAACCGGTCTTCCTAACCATTTCTGAGGAATTTTTGGAGATTAGGCTAAAGGCATGTCTGCTACCCAGGACCTGGTCAAGGAATTCAGCCAGCTCAAGACCCTGCCGCACGTGGCAATAAGGCTTACAAAGCTCATGGCTGACGATAACACCACTGTGAAGGACTTTGAGGAGGTAATAAAGACAGACCCCACTTTGGTGCTACGGGTGCTGAGAATGGTAAACACTCCCTATTTCGGCCTGCGTCAAAAGGTGGATAGCATTTCCCGGGCGCTTGTTTTTATTGGCCTAAAAGGACTGCGCAAAATGGTGCTCACGGAGGCCTTGAAAGAGGTCTTCAATGGCGGGGAAGAGGATCCAGTGTTTTCACGCCAGAGGCTCTGGGTTCACAGCGCTGCGGTTGCCGTCTGCAGCCAGATGATATCTGAGAGGATATTCGGAATCCAAGGAGACAATGCCTATCTTTGCGGGATCCTTCACGATGTGGGGCTGATTGTGGAGGATCAGGTAAGGCATGACCTGTTCAGGGAGGCTTGTGGCAACCTCGCGCCTGATAGTTACCTTCCGGAACTGGAGCGTCAATATCTGGAGACCGATCACTGTGCAGTGGGCTCTTTGGTGGCAGAGGACTGGAAGATACCAAGTGAGGTCAGAGATGCCATCAAGCGGCATCACCAGGACCTTGAAAATGTTTCTCCCTCCAGTGTGACAGGCATCGTCCAGATGGCGGAATATCTGGTCTCCAAACTCGATTATCCTGTGATGAGAGGGATGAATTCCAGGCTGTCTCCTCCCCTGGTAGCCCATATAAAGGAAAACATCCAAGAATATAAGGCGATTGCAAGAGATTTCCCAGAAGAGATGAAGAAGGCCAAACAGATATATGAGTCCTGAAGGCTTTGATCCCATGGAAGGCCTAGAGCAAGATATTTTTTCTGAGATCGGAGAATGTGGCGACCAGGCAGCAGAGCTGATTGATTTTCTGAGCCGCCGTATTTCTAGTGCCAGCTTTCATTTCTGGGAAGGACAGGAGCAAGAGGGACTTTCCAAGAATTTCCCCGACATATCGCGCAAATCTCTCGGACTCGTGGTTGGAAGAGTGAGAAAAACAAAGAGGGAGCTTGAGGTCGCTGGAACCAAGGGCGAGCTGGTGGCCTTATGGATAGAAGAGCTCCAGGACGTCCTTCTGGGCTTGTTTCAAGAAAGGGGGGCTGTTCCATACGGTGTAGAGGCGGTGAAGGCCTGTGTTGAACTCTTTTTCCTCGGCCAAAGGCTGGAAGAGGAGCAGACGCTTCGGAAGACCCAGAAAAGACAGTTGGACAGAAGGCTAGAGGCCCTTGAAAAGAGTTATCAGGACATCCTTGAGGATAACTATCGCCAGCACAAGCTCATCGAGGAGCAGGAAAAGAGATACTCAAAGGCCCTGAAAGAAGAGATCCAAAAACAGACGGCCCAGCTTCGAAAGACCAACAGGGAGCTTCGACGGGCGATAAAAGCGGCAGAGGCCGCAAATGCGGCAAAAAGCGAGTTCCTGGCACGCATGAGCCATGAGATCCGCACTCCCTTGAATGCAATACTTGGCTTTACAGAGATGCTCCTGGACACCCCCCTCAACGAAGAGCAACTCGACTACCTTCTCACAGTGAAAAGGAGTGGAGAGGCCCTCCTCTCCCTCATTGATGACATATTGGATTTCTCCAAGATAGAGGCAGGAGAGCTGACCCTGGAACAAATCGACTTTGATCCAGAAATGACGGCCTATGACGTCTGTGATCTCATAAAACCCAAACTCAACGGCAAGGACGTGGAAATAGTTTGCCGCGTGGGAGACTCGGTGCCTGCCTTTGTAAAGGGAGATCCCGGAAGGTTTCGCCAGGTATTGGTGAATCTCATGGGGAATGCAGCCAAATTCACTGAAAAGGGAGAGATAGAACTCTGGCTGGAGACGGTCGAGGAAAAATCACAAAAGGTAAAACTTCACGTAAGGGTGCGCGATACAGGGGTTGGAATCCCCGAAGACAAAATAGGCTTGATATTTGAGGCATTCCAACAGGCGGATGGCTCTATTACCAGGAAGTTTGGAGGCACCGGATTGGGGCTTAGCATCTGCAAGCAGTTGGCCCGATTGATGGGGGGGGATGTATGGGCGGAGAGCCCTGCGCCCGTCCCTTACAAGAAGGAAGGATGGGGGCCTGGCAGCGTGTTTCACTTCACTGCCTGGTTTTCAAAGTCTGAAAAGATAAATGATCGGCCCTCTCCACAAATACAATTTCAAGGTAAAAGGGCCATCGTAGTGGATGACAACCAGGCAAGCGCAGAGGCCTGTGCTCGAATACTTCGGGGGGCAGGCATGGATGTGATTTGGCTGGAGGATGGCTCAGATCTCTTGGGCCGCCTGGAAGAGGAAAGCCGTAAGCGCAATCCGATCCATCTCTGTATCATTGACACAAGAATGCCTGGCTTGGATGGATATGGGCTAGCCAGAGAGGTACGAAGAAGTAAAGAGCCGATTTGCCGCGTGGCCTTGCTGGCTCTTTCCTCTTCCGTGGGAAAAGATGCCAGGAAATGCAAAGAGGCCGGGTTTGATGGATATCTCCCCAAACCCCCCCGTCCTTACAGGCTCCTTGAAATGGTGGCAAGACTGCTGGATGAGGCTGTTGAATCAGGAGACGGCTCAAAACGGCCTACCCTTGTGACCCAGCACTCTTTGCGCGAAGAGGCAAAGCGCTCAGTAAGAATCCTTTTGGTGGAAGACCATCCTGTAAATCAAAAGCTTGCCACCATAATGCTCAAGAAGGCGGGATACCATGTGGATGCGGCAGGAAATGGCATCGAGGCGGTTCAGAAATACCAAAAGGCCCCGGAGGCCTATGATCTCATCTTCATGGATGTGCAGATGCCGGAGATGAACGGGCTGGAGGCCACCAAGGCGATAAGGAGGTGGGAGAAGCGAAAAGGCCTGTCCCCCGTGCCCATCGTGGCCATGACAGCCCAGGCCATGAAAGGGGATAGAGAGGCGTGCCTAAAGGCGGGGATGAATGACTATGTGTCAAAGCCCATCAAGAGGGAAGTGGTCTTTCAGATGATAAAAAAGTGGATCCCCGCCCTTTCATCCCTATAAAGTCCAGCTTGATTTTTGAAGGGCCAGGGGAATAAGGGATTTGCCCCTTTGGCGGGCAAGCTCCATGATCACATCCCTTCCCGAGGCAGGGGGTTCGCGCAATTGATCATCGGGCTTTTTTTGGAGGCTCATGGCCTCTGAAGGGCAAGTGGTCACACACAGCCCGCAGCCTATGCAGCGGTCAAGATCCACCACTGCCACATCATCAGGCCCTATGGAGACCGCCTCCATCTGGCACCTTTCAATACAGGCCCCGCATGCCACGCAGCTGTCCCCGTCCACCTCGGCATAATAGTTGGTTATTACCAGCTGGGCGGGTTTGGGGTGCTTTTTAATGGAGCGCAAGATCCCGCAGCAGTCGCCACAGCAGTTGCACATGCCTCCCGGGTTCTTGGCATTAAATGGCTGGGGCACAAGGCCCACCTCTTCGCAATGGTCCAGGATCTTGAGGGCTTCCTCTTGGCTGATCCACCTGCCCATATGGCGGTCCACATAGTACTGGGCATGGGACCCAAAGGCAAAGCAGACCTCCAAAGGCTTGTCACAGGCATCTTCCAGGAGCCCCTTCTGAACCCTGCAGATGCAGTCTGCAACCGCAATACGATCCTTTCCCTTGATGATTTCCCGCACATCTTCATAAGGGGCCACCGGCCAGGAGACAGTCAAGGCCCGGCCCACAGGAATGGTGCGCATGGGCACGGTAAACCGGGAAGCCTGTCTGCCAAAGGCCTCTTCAAAATACTGCTCCATAAGGGCGGCAAATTCCTTGTCCATGCGATTCAGCTGAAACTCGTAGAGCCCCACCACGAAGGGCACTGCAGAGTACTTGGCGCCCTCCCCTTTCTTGAGCCGATAGACCAGACCCTTTTCAGCCATTTCATGAAGCCTGGCCGAGACCTCCTCTGCGTCTTCCTTGATCCTCTTGGCTATCTGCTCAGGGGTTTCGGGAAGCAGGCTGAGGTGAAGAAACATGCGCGCCTCTTGTTCATTGAAGAGCTTGCGGAGTATCTTCATTTCCACCCCCGACCGAGTCTTTGGAAAGCCAACAGAGTATTGATCCAATTGCTCACGAAGCAGTTCATATATATCTTGGGCCATTAGGGGGTAACTCCTTTCTTGTTCCCGGGAGAGCGGCAGTTAACCGCCTGAGACCGGGATGTGTATGTCTATTTCGTCACCAGGGCTCAGTGGATGGTCGAATCCACACAGCCTCCCGTTTACAAACACATTGATCATGATATCGTCAAACTGCTCCCTTGGGCCTATTGAGGGGAGGCGCTCGAGCAGATCAAGCACCGTGGCCCCTTCTGGCAGGTCAACAAAGGCGTGCATATTGGTTTTGGACTCCTTGGCTAGATGGACGGTGGAGCCCACCGCAAATATTGATTTCACTTTAACTTTCATGCAGTTACCTTAAGTTACCCTACAAGCCCATGGCGTTTGACCCATACCCCTGCCTCTATGGGGGATTCCAGGATCTCCACACCTGCATCCCTGAGTGCCTGGTATTTACCCTCAACAGTGCCTGCATTGCCCCTAACTATTGCGCCAGCATGGCCCATCCTCTTGCCTGGGGGGGAAAGTTTTCCTGCAATGTAGGCGGCAATGGGTTTGTCCACATGTTCCTTTATGTATTGGGCGGCCAGCTCCTCTTGGGCGCCTCCCACCTCACCGACAATAATAATTCCCTCAGTGTGCTCGTCCTCTTGGAAGCGCTCTATGATTTCTGTAAGGTTCATGAGCACCACGGGATCTGCTCCCATTCCAACCACCACACTTTGCCCAGCACCATGATCTGAGAGGATTCCTGCAAACTCATAGGAGAGGGTGCCGCTCCTGGATACGATCGCCACCTTGCCTTTTCTGAAAAGGGATGCAGGCATTATGCCCATTTTTCCAATCCCCGGGACCAGGATCCCGGGTGTGGTGGGCCCCAGGGCGACAACTCCAGCGCGTTTAGCCAACTCATCCATCCTGACCATGTCGTGGACCGGGATATGCTCAGGAACCACCACGATAAATTTGATTCCCGCTTCCACTGTTTCATAAAAGGCATCCAGGACAAATGGGGAGGGCACAAAAAAGACCGATGCATTGGCCCCCGTGCTCTTCACTGCCTCTTCCACCGTGTCAAAGACCGGGACTCCGTGAACCTCTGCTCCTCCCTTTCCTGGGGTCACTCCTGCCACCACATTGGTGTTATATTCCAACATCCATTTGGTCTGAACACTTCCTATCCTGCCGGTTATACCCTGGACCAGTACCCTTGTATCCTTATCCATCAAGATTCCCATCTCTTTATTTCCTCCTATTGAATCCCTAATACCTGGTAAAGCCTCTCTACCGCCTTTTCGGTTGGTGTGTCGGTAACCACGTGAACCCCTCCGGAGTGCAAGATCTCCCACGTCTCTTCCTGCCTGTTACCCAAGGCCTTTGCCACCACAGGGATGTTTAGCCCCCGTTCCTTAATGAAACGCACCACCCCTTTGGCGCCTTCATGGATCGGATTGATTCCACCATAGACATTTATCAGGATGGCCTTTAGGCCGGGCTTCCTGGTGACAAGGTCCATGCACTTGTAGAGCAACTCCTCTGTTATTCCGCCCCCTGTCTCA
>JAMOVZ010000044.1 GCA_027061865.1 Desulfobacterales bacterium | reverse complement strand
GTTCATAAGAAGCCAAATTGCCACGAAGGCCAGGACTGACAAACCGGCAGCGGCCGCCTTTGTGGCGGGAATTATTATTCCCATCCCCAGGTCAAAGCTCTTGCCCACAAGGATGCCGTGATGAAGGGAGCGGTCCTCTGAACCAAATATAAGGAGGGCCAGATTCCTGAGAAATAGCATTAACCCGAAGGTCCCAAGGAGCTGAGCGACCATAGGGCCCCTCAATAAGAACCTGATAAATCCCCAGTAGCAAACAAGCCCCAAAATGAAACCCACAGCCCCGGCTACAGGGAGCCCAAACAGCGGATCCATGCCAGTTGCCTGGGCGGTTAGCAGCCCTGTATACATTCCAATCATGAGGAACTCACCATGGGCAAAGTTTACTATATCCATCACCCCAAATATCATGGTGAGTCCCAGGGCTACCAATGCCAGGACCATCCCAATGAGGAGCCCTGCTACCAGTGAGCTGAGCAGAATGTCCATAACAGAGCCGCTCCCTGATAAAGCCTTCCCCCTCCCTCACCCCGGCCTGGCGGGAGAGAAAGGGGGAAGTTGGATGAATTTAATAGCCAGGGAAGGGATAGATCATGTCAGCAGAGGCCACATCAAAGGGATAGATGATCTCCAAGACAACCCTTCCATCCGGCCCTTTTTGATACTGGCCAATAAGGCCGGATCCGAGTACATTCTGGCCTAATTCCTCGCCAGAGGTGGAAAATTTCACGCCCTTCCAAGGAACCACCAGCTCGCTTCCAGGTATGTAAAGGGTGTTGGCAGCCTTTTGGATGTCAGCGGGCTTGGTGGAGCCAGCTTTTTCAAGCACGTGCACCCAGGTCTGAAGGCCGGTGAAGGCCCTTGCAGAGGCCCCGCCCAGGTCATTTCCGGTTTTGGCCTTGTACATTTCATTTACAAGGCCTGCCAGCTTCTTGATCTCCACCACCTTGGGCAAGAACACGGTTCGGGTGAGGATGCCTACGATGCTGTCGCCCAGTGTCTTCCTGAACTCGGGCTTTTCAAATCCCGCGTCCTGGCCCCAAATAATCTTTGGCTTGGCCTTCTGGGCCTTCAGGGTTTTGACCATCAATATTGCATCAGAGGTGTAGGAGGCAAAGAGCATTACATCAGGTTTGGCTGCCTTGAGGGCCCTTACCTCGCTTGAAAGATCTGCCGATTTTGCCGCATAGAGGATGGAGCGGCGGACCTTGAATCCATATTCCTTGGCAAAGTGTTTGATCAACTCTGAGACATGGGAGCCCCACTCTGTCTTTTCACAAGCCGAGGCAATGTTAATTATCTCACTTTTGGGCACAGCCTTTACTCCCCTTACCTTTCCTTCGGTAAGCCCCTTGAGGAGTTCGAAAAGGTCCTTGGTGAACCACTTGTCATGGGGCGTGGTCCGCCAAAACCACTTAAATCCACGCTTGGTTAGAGCAGGGGAAGTGGAAGCCGCATTGATCATGGGCACCCCATACTGTTCACATACGGCACTAACAGTCTTGGTCACTGAGCTGAAATAGCAGCCGAGGATCCCGTCAACCTTTTCGTCAAGTATGAGTTTTTTGGCTAAATCTGCCCCGAGGGTAGGATTTCCTTCGTGATCCTTGAAGATGAGCTTTATCTTTGCTCCACCCAGGGCCTTTATCCCGGCGTTTTTTGCCATGGTCATGGGTAAATTCGGCATTACATTGTTGGCAATCTCTGCCGCTAGCTCTGCTCCAGCCCTCAATTCACGGCCCGCTGCCGCGGCCCCTCCGGTAAGGGGATAAATCACCCCGATCTTGACAACCTTTTCTGCAGATACAACTGAGGGAGTTAACAAGCAAAATACGGCCAACACTCCTAAAAGACCCATCAGTACCTTCCCTTTGTTCCTCATAGCGTCCCTCCTTCCGTTTGATGGTTATGAGCCCAAAGCACAATACGCATTCTATGAGTCCCTTACATATCCTCCCTAAAAAGGGATTAAAATATATACTTAAAATATATTTTGTGTCAACAACTCTGTTGACCATCCCGCCAAAACCTATTAGCATCAAGCTGCAATAGTTTCCCTTAAGGCAAAAATGTTGATCTGAATCCTTGGAGATAACCCTTATGAGCCAAGGCCTTCAGAAGGCAAAACAGCCGCTGGCGCTTCGGGCCTACGAGATCCTTCATGAAAAGATCATCACCATGCAACTGAAGCCCGGCGCCCATTTAGACGAAAAGAAGCTGG
>JAMOVZ010000043.1 GCA_027061865.1 Desulfobacterales bacterium | reverse complement strand
TGAATTTTTGTGCAATATCTTCTATATCCTGCTGGATTAAGTCTATTGCATAAAATTTTCTTTGCTCCCAATTTCCTTCCTTGAGAGGTAGATAGAACCACCACGCAAGCCCATTTGTTAAAATGGACAACTTAACTCCAGCTTGAAAGGAATAATTTAAAAGCTGTTCTTGATGCGCCTCTAGGTCTTCTGAGATTTTTTTTACTTCTATAAATGCCATAATATGAGAATTTACTAATAAGGCATAATCTACCCTTTTCCCTGCCATTGAATATTCGGGTTTAACTTCATTGATATCAAAAACATTCCATCCCAAAATATTCAATAATCGCAAAATAATTGCTTGTTTTGTTGTAGCCTCATCAAATTGATATATCTGATTGGTGTTCCTTAGTTCTTCAATAAGGGCTTTTATGGCTTCTCGCATTGCTTTCCCTTTTTGTATAACCATTAAGTGTTGTGAAGTTTATCCTGAATAAACGATATTTGCAATTTTTTCTTGAATTGGGTCTATGTCTCATATAACATGGTCATCATGCGAAATCAAGTTGTTTCTATACGTAACCGCCCAAAAAGATTACTGGATCAAGTCCGGGAGGTAATGCGGGTAAAGCGTTACTCCATCCGGACAGAGCAGGCTTATATCCGGTGGATCAAAAATTTCATCCTCTTTCACGGTAAAAGACATCCCAGTGAGATGGGCGAGCCCGAGGTCGAGGCGTTTCTCACTTGGCTAGCCACTGAGAAAAATGTCGCCAAGTCAACGCAGAACCAGGCTTTTAATGCGCTTATTTTCCTGTACCGTGAGGTGTTAAGGGCTCCCCTTGAAGGAAGGATTGACGCTGTCCGCTCCGGGAAAAAGCAAAGATTGCCCGTGGTTTTGAGCAAGGAAGAGACAGCCCGGTTGTTAAATGCTATGAGCGGGGTGCCTCAGTTGATGGCAAAACTTCTTTATGGCACCGGAATGAGGCTTATGGAGTGCCTGAGGCTCCGGGTGAAAGACGTTGACTTTGAATTGAATGAAATCAGGGTCAGAAACGGCAAAGGAGAAACCGACAGGCTTGTCTTTTTGCCCGAGAGCATAAAGCCATCTCTCAAGGAACACCTTGAACGGGTGAGATTTATCTACCAGGATGACCTCAAGAAGGGCTACGGAGAGGTGTATTTACCCGGAGCCTTGGAAAGAAAATATCCAAGGGCAGGGAGGAATTGGATATGGCAATATGTGTTCCCATCCATTAAGCTGTCGAAAGATCCCCGCTCGGGCGTTATCCGCCGCCATCACATGGATCCTTCAACTTTGGACAGAGCTATTAAAAGAGCTGCAAAGCTGGCTGATATAAACAAGCGAGTATCCTCCCACACGCTGCGCCATTCATTTGCCACCCACCTGTTGCAGAACGGCACTGACATCAGGACCATCCAGAGCCTGCTCGGGCACAAGGACATTTCCACAACAATGATTTACACCCATGTTTTGAGGCAGATGAGCCCGAGGATCAAGAGCCCTCTGGACATGCTTGTTGAGGAACCAGCCTTGCCTAAGCAAGCGAAATGAAGACGGCCAAAGGAGATTGGGGCGTGCAGAGAGCAAGGAGGGCACATGGGAAGGCTCGTAATCAGAGTTAAGGAGGTTAAGGGCCATTGCCCCGTCTACAGGCTGGGGGACAAAATCGTGCTCGAGGAAGGCTACAGGCTCAATTTGGAAGAGACAGATGCCCTGTGTTTCCACTCGGCAGCGTCCATAATACCTTATCATGTTGCTCTTTACAGAGGCATAATGCCCACTGAGCTTGGCCTTGCAAAAGAGGGGGCCAAGGCATATGTCCAATGCCTTGACCCTTGTCAATACACGGGCGGTGGCACGGTGGTCTTTGAGATAGAAAGGCAATGAGGGTCAGGAGGCCCTGCACGGAGGCACACGCTCTTTTAGCTGGGCCCTTTTTTCAGGGGTAAGGGCTAGCTCCAGCTTCCACGAGGGGTCATTGTACTCGTCTTTCTTTTTTATAAGCAGCCATTCATTGCCTTTTTTACCTTTCTTAAGCCTTGTTAGAGTGAATCCTCCCTTCAGTTTTTTCCCATGCAGGACAAATGAGATCTTGTCCTCAGTTCTCTCTATCAGGTCAAAGGTCCCCTCATCCCATATTACCACGGGGCCTGCCCCATAGCTCCCTTCTGGAATAATTCCCTCAAAGTCAGCGTATTCCAGGGGATGGTCCTCCACCATGACGGCAAGGCGCTTTTCCTTATAATTCATGGAAGGGCCTTTGGGTATGGCCCAGGACTTTAAAACCCCATCCAGTTCCAGCCTGAAATCGAAGTGAAGCCTGGATGCATGGTGTTCATGCACAACAAACCGCCCGCCCATGTGACACTCCCCCCCCTCTTATTGGCCTTCTCCTTACACATTGCATATACAACAAAGGAGTGTGGCAGCAGGCCCTGGGCCGGTATCTTTCATGCCTTGTGGCTCCATGCCGGCCGCATAGTTAGAGGCGCCGGGCCCGCAGTCAACCTTCTTTGCTGTTTTTCTACCCCAGGCTCAAACTCCCAGCACTCAAATTCCTCCAAGAGGATGAACATGGCCTGACGATAAAAGTGGTAATGAAAATGAGCCGCTTCCATTGAGGCCCCGCTTATTTTGCCACATTATTGGAGGGCCCCTGTGGTCAGCTGTTCTTGAGATAATAATATCACCCTCTGCCTTCTGTAAAGGATATGCGTTATTTCAAAGGCGCCAGAGAACCGGAAGGTCTAAACCGCGCAAACTAGGCTGAAAGGGTGTGCAAGAAAAAGGGCGGAGAAGGAGCCCTTTTCCGCCCTTGCAACACAAAGTTCATGGTGCCGAAGGCGAGACTCGAACTCGCACGGGGAAACCCCCACTAGACCCTGAACCTAGCGCGTCTACCAGTTCCGCCACTTCGGCACTTAGACCTTGATATTTAATATTTAAAATCTTATAGTTAGTAATGGCCAAAGTCAATAGTTTTGTATTAGATGACCGGCCCTCTGATTGACGGCCGGTTGTTGAATTTTTAGGTAAAAACAGACGGACTAGTGAAAGCCGGGGGCTTAGAGTAACTGCCATGGCAACCATAATAAGGGATCTGGAGGAACTTCAGCAACCACTAAAAAATCCAGTGCTTACCATTGGTAACTTTGACGGAGTGCACAAGGGTCACTTGGCCTTGTTTGACAAGGTAAAAGAAAGGGCCAAGGCCGTGGGGGGACAGTCAGTTGTCATGACATTTGATCCCCATCCAATGAAGGTCATGAATCCACAAGGAGGCCCCCCAGTGATCACTCCGACACAGCAAAAGCTGAGGCTCATTGAAGAGGCGGGCATTGATGTAATTATCTGCCTTAAATTTACAGAGGAATTTGCCAAGATTAGGGCGCGCGAGTTTGTAGAAAAGATCCTGGTGGGAAAGATAGGGGTCAAGGAAGTGGTGGTGGGCTACGACTATACGTTTGGTTACCGCCGTGAAGGAAACATAGAACTCCTAAAACGGTTAGGGGAAGAATACGGATTTCAGGTCCACGTGGTAGGCCCTGTGGAGGTGGATGGCAAACTTGTTTCCAGCACCAGCATCAGGAACCTGGTTCGTGAAGGAAAGCTTGAAGAGGCCGAACCCTTGCTGGGCAGGCACTATGAAGTGTGCGGGACGGTGGTGAAAGGCAAAAACAGGGGGGGAAGGCTTTTGGGATTCCCCACCGCCAATCTGGAACTGATTGACGAACTTGTGCCCAAGGAAGGGGTATATGCAGTTGAAGTGATTGCGGAGGGCAAGTCATACCTCGGCGTGACTAACATA
>JAMOVZ010000042.1 GCA_027061865.1 Desulfobacterales bacterium | reverse complement strand
TGATGAGGAAGAGAAGGTAGGGGGGCTGGAAAGATTTAGGAATGAAGTGCAGGCAATGGCACAGGCACAGCATCCTAACATCCTTCAGATTTTCGACTACGGAACATTTTCGCCTCCCGGGCACCCTGATCAAAACCCTCTGGAATATATTGTAATGGAATATGTGCCAGGCAGCACTCTTCGATCCACCATGTCAGAAGAAGGGTTTTACCCGGAGGGAGATATGACCAGGGACTGGATACGGAAGTATTTTATGCCCATACTTGATGGGGTTGAGGCCTTGCACAGCCTGGGCATTGTCCACAGGGACCTCAAGCCCGAGAATGTCTTGATAGATAAAAACACTCCCAAGATAGCAGATTTTGGTTTGGCCCACTCCTCCAAACTGAGGCCGGTTACACAGTCATCGGATATGAAGGGCACCCCTGCCTATATGTCACCGGAACAATTCATGGATTTTCGGAGAACAGATGAACGTACTGATATTTACGCGCTGGGGAAGATATTGTACGAGGCAATTGATGGGAAAATTTCTTCAAACGCCATTCCCTTCAAGCAGTCCAAGCTAGATAAAACTGACACGACATTTTTCCGAAACCTTGATTTGGTAATACAGGAGGCCACTTCCGGGGATAAGGAAAGGCGGATAAGCTCTGTCGATGAGTTAAGGCGGAGATTAATAGAGGCTTTAGAGACGGAGGGTTCAACCAAGAATGCCGGAACTGGTTCAATGCTTGGGACGGAAGCCCCGGCTTGGCATATCTTCAATAAGAAGAGATTCCTTTTTGTCTGCATGCTCGGAGCGATATTTTTCGTGGTATTGAGTTTGTGGGCCTTTAACAGGCCAAAGGGGATATCTCCTGTTCTCCCCCGCACGGCAGGCTCAAATGGCACGCCTGTGGGGGCTGAAAAAACCCTGTCCAGGAGTATTGAAATACCATCCGAGGTATTTTCAGAGCAGCCGCCCCGAACGGTGAGCATGGAAGACGGTGCGGCACTTCATTTAATCCCTGGTGGGACCGTGCAGGTAAAAGCGGAGAATACACCTGGAGTCCAGGGAAAAATTACGGTTGGCAGCTTTTATATGGATGAGACCCTTGTGACAAACCACCAGTATGTGGATTTCTTGAATCAAGTGCTTGATGTTATTCTGGTAGAGAAGGATGTGGTCAAAGCCGGTGGAAAAATATGGCTTTTTCTCGGACAGGCATTGCCTGGGTATGAGCCCATCATATACAAGGAGGGCAGGTTCTATATAAATAAGCCTGGACATGCATCCTGTCCCGTAATCCGGGTTACAGCCTACGGAGCAGAGGCCTATGCCCAATTCTACGGCAGACGATTGCCTACCTCCGATGAATGGGCATATGCGCTGATAAAGGGTCAGGGTGATAAGAATTCCCAAAACAAACCCTTACCAAAACCAGGGGCTGCTGATGATCAACAATCAGGTGCGGCCGGCACTGTGGAAATGGAGGTTGGAAACAGCGGGGAGCCCAGGCCAACAGAATATCAAGGCCCGGAACCACCGCATTTCCCGTCCCCTGTTTTGAACTCACGGGCAAATAGCCTTGGGATAAGGGGGTTAAATGGCGGTATTAGCGAGTGGGGAATAAGGTATGTCCGGACAGCAGGGCAAGACCCAATAGGACAAGCAGAATACGTGATCCTGGGCGGCCTTAAAGGCTCCTTGAAAAAAGGCGCGGCGGGCATTCCTGACCCTCTTGCGCGCAAACCATGGGAGGCATCTGAAGAGGTGGGGTTCAGGACGGTCAAGGAGATTCACGAGGGTCCTTTCGAGGCTGGTCCCCTTCATATCCAGCCCTGACCTGTCAACTGGTACCACTCCAAATAACTCGCAGCTTTTGTCTCTGAGCTTCTTGGGAAAGGTCACGCCACGCCTATGCCTGGCCCCCGAAGTTCAGCGGAGGGATCCTTGATCGGGTAAGAAAGAAAAAATAATTAATTAAGTTTTGGCACCTATGATAAGGGTGCCGCATGGACTTAGAGACTTATTATAAGCTGGTTTCCAGCGAAAGTAGAGCCAGGAAATATCTGTCGAAAAAATGCCTTAAAAATGGACACAGATTTTGTCCCTGTTGTAATTGTTGTAATTATAGGAAACTTTATAAACTAAAAGACAATCGACGGCGCTGCAAACGGTGTAAATACACCTTCTGACATATTTGAAAAAGTAGCAAATTATCTCTGTGATTTAGTGCCAGAACTTGAGTAATGACCTGATTTTTTATTACTGGAGACAGATATGACACTCAAGTAAGGCCTGCCTTGATATCCCCGGGGAAATAGTTGCTGAATTTTGCAAAAGGAACCGCATCAGAAGATGCCCCCTGGTTATTGAAGACCCATTGACCCGGGTACCGGTAAAGTTTATACTTTGAACTGTAAACTTTATTGTGGAGGATGCCATGAGGGCAACTGCAAAGGACCTGAGATTCAGGGTCAAAGAGCTCATCGATTCCGTGGTAAGAGGTGAGGAGGTTATTATCACTTATCGGGGAAAGCCTTGCGCAAAGCTCGTGCCCTACCGAGCAGGCAATGATGCCAAAGGAGGAAAGGAGTTGTTCGGTATGTGGAAGGACTACGATGCCGTGGAAGATGTAGAAGGTTATGTGCGGGATCTAAGGGAAGGAAGGTTCTAAATGATTATCGATACGGACGTCCTCATCAGGTATTTGAAGGGAAATGATAAGGCGTACAGGCTCATTGAAGACCTGGATGGTTTTTTCATTTCTGTTGTTACCTATATGGAGCTTGTCCAGGGGATGAGAAACAAAAAGGAGCTGAACAACCTTCGCAAGGGCCTTTACGCATGGAATGCAAAGATACTCTACATTTCTGAAGAGATATCCGCCAGGGCGGTGTCTTATGTTGAGCAACATTTTCTAAGTCATTCCATACGGTTGGCTGATGCACTTGTCGGAGCCACTGCTGTTGCATACGGCATGTCCCTGCTTACCGGCAATGACAAGCATTACAAGGTGATGAAAGGAATTGAAATAAGGCGGTTCAGACCGTGATTTCATCAGGCCTGCCCAAGAGATCTTATTACCCCGGGCCGCCAATCCAGGTCAGGTTTCCTCACATTGCCTCAACAGCTATTCGGTTTTTAAAACTCGTTGACATAATATTGAGTAAAATTGCTCAGTTATTGAGTAAAATGCACAATGAATTAATTTTCATGTTATTTCAATGGGATAAATTCATGACTGATTTTCCCTATAAAAGGCATATTGTGAATGAGATCCTGGCGGGCAGGTTTTTGCTATATAGATGCAGTCACTGGCGATTCAGGGAAATGGAGCAGGCACTTTCCTGGGACCTTTGACCATCCTGCTGTCCTTTTACTACGGGATAGCGGACGACATTATCAGATAAAAAGATGGCTTTCCTTGTGCCGTGATCTAGAAGGCTCATATGGGGTCTTGTGACTAAGACTTGGCCGTTTTCCCTGCTAAATATGTCGTCCTTGCCTCGCTTCTTTGATTTTCCACCTATAGGCAGTATATTTTTGCACTGAATCTTTTTCTGAGTGATGGATCTGTTGTCTCATGGTCACGAGGAAAATCAAAAAAAATCTAAACACAAATCCAGGATCCCAGGGGTGGACGTGGGCGAGGTGGTGGACACCAGCCTGGGTCCCAAAAAGAAGGTCTGCTTCAACATAGGAGGTAGGTGATATTTCAGGATGGTTATTTTTGACTGGAAGCCATCGGAAGGATCAAAGAAAGGGTGTAGTTACAGGCAACTGCTCATATAGAAATTAAAACCTTAAACGTAAGGAGGAGGGGGCGGCTTACG
>JAMOVZ010000041.1 GCA_027061865.1 Desulfobacterales bacterium | reverse complement strand
AACAGTATTCCCTTGCGGAACTCCCTAAGGTCCCTGGCAGCTAGGATACGGCCGTAGAGAAGGGCCTGATCTCTGGTGAGTATTTTTTTTCTGTGCGGTTTTGGCTCATTTAATCCGGAAGGTTTTGTTTCAGTAATTTTTTGACCCTGGGGTTGGAGGGTTGGCATTAGGGGCGACTCTTTTTTATTTTGGAGAGGAGGCGAGGCATTTTTGGACGGAGCGGGGAGTTCCGGTACCGTCTTTATTTCCTGTTTTTGCTCCACCAAAGCAGATTCCAGATCCTTTTTGGCAACCTTTATGGGCAGGGGGGCTCCAAAGTCAGGGGGTAACTGGGCATTCCTCTTATTAAGGCGTGGTGGTGTCCCATAAACATCCACCACCAACCTGTTTCCCTTGTCAAGCCATATTACGGAGGTATTAAGATAAGAGTAGGCTGGCTCGATGAAAAGCTGAAGGCTTCCGCTTTTCTCCTCTAACCATATCTTTTTGAGCCTCTTTAGCTTGGTAAGCCTTAGCCGCTTTTTATACCTCGTCTTTTCCATGCGCACCTTGATGATCCACTCAGGGCTGAGCTCGAGGAACCAATCCGGACGGCCATCAAGGTCCAGGACCACCCGGGTAAAACCTTTTCTGAGTCCAAACCTAATCCTTTTGAGCTTCACTTGCTCAGGGGTTTTAATAGGCTCCGGAACCTGTCCCCTCTTGTATAGAAACTTTAGATGCAGGATCTTTTGCCCTTGGACCCAGCCATGCCTGATCTCTTCCACTCCTTTCTTCAGCTTCAAAGAAAAAAGTATGCCCCCCTCCCTTGTACTCTCAAGTGTGAGGGCAGGATCCCCGCTGATCACCCTTTGTGGCACCCGTGGCCCAAGTTGGCAGTTGGGAATCAGGAGTTTGACCGTATCAGGGGGGCTCAGGTGGACACTGTAGGCGGGAATCCGGTCCATCAACAAAAAAAGGGATGCCCCATCCTGGCTTTTGGCAAGATGCACATCTATAGCTTGATTTGGAGCTCTTCCTTGGGCAGGCATGTTCCAAGAAAGTGCGGCCCAGCACATGAGAATAAAAAGGATAGTTTTTCGAAGCCCGCCCATTTTGCTACCAACCTTACTTTTTCTGTAGTTGCAGAAGAACTTGATCCAATTTCCTCAGTATCCTTTCCTGCTGCTCAAGGATCTTGAGGTTCGTCTCCACCATGAACCTTGATGATACGGAGATCCGGCGAAGGTATTCCTGAGAGGGGTCGTTGGTATATACCTTGTCGCCTTGCTTCAAGGCTTCATAAAAGTCCCGCGTAAGCTCAAGGTATACACCTTCAGGAAGATCAATCTTTCCGCGTTCCTCGGAACTTACTGGCGGGGGCAGTAGAAATATCGGCATCAGCATGACGGCCGTGAGCATGCTTGCGGTCCAAATTCTCATGATAGGCGACCTCCCAGGGCAGATTATCCCAAACATCCTTCCATGATAAGCACAACCCATGCCATTGGCCTCCCTCTCACCGCTCCCCCCCCTCTTACCTCCTGAAAAAGACTGCCCAGTATAGGGGGTAAAAGGTTTGAAATAGGAACATTCCCCTGCTCCCTGCGAACACCCACAGGTATTGGCTACCCGTTGGCACGTGGTGTTGAGGGTCTCAGGCAGGCCACTTGACCTGTCAGTTTTTTGACATATCAAGCAAATCATCCCGAATTCTTGCAGCCCTCTTCCGTTTGCCAAGTGCCCTTAAAGTCAGCCTCGTTCAAGCCCCATTAAGTTGTGGCACACTAATTGCTGCAACAAGACTCAGGGGAGAACATCAATGGATCCAAGAGAAGCCGCCATCTATTTGCTTCAGGCCTATGAGCGCCTAAGAGCCCTTGCCCAACTGCAACTGGAATCCGTCCGAAAAGAAGACTGGGAGGAATTCAGTAAATTGGAGGCCCAATATCGTGGTATGCAGGAAGAAATCGACCGAACAGGGAAGCGTTACGGAAAAGAGATCAGGGCAGGAGGCCATTCCAGGAGCAAAGACATCCTTTCTTCTATCCGCTCGATTCAAGACCAAATTTCCGGTATTAACCAAGAAATGGAGGCCCTTCTCAAAGAAAGGCAATCCACCCTATTAGACGGGCTCAAGGGCCTCCGTCATGCCAAAAAGGCCATAGGACGATACGCCATGGCCAAGAGCCCGAGCCCGAAGTTCTTGGACACCCGAGGCTAGCCCTCCCTTTCTTTTCCTTGCCTGATCCTTTCTTAATGATGTAAGAAATACGCAAGAATTGGGACAACAGAGATATGCTTCCACTCCGAGACACAATCCCTTCCAAGAGCTATCCGGTAGTCAACTACCTCATAATAGCCTCCAATGTCTTAGTCTTTTTTGTCCAGATGGCCCAGGGACCGGCCCTTCAAAAATTCATATTCACTTACGGCCTCGTGCCGATACGCTATTCCTCTCCCCAGGCAGGGGAGTATTTTACCACCGGGCAACAGATTTTTTCCCTCTTTTCATACATGTTCCTCCATGGGGGCTTCTGGCACCTGCTGGGCAACATGTGGAGCCTTTACATATTTGGAGACAATGTGGAAGACCGCCTTGGCCCGGTTCGTTACCTGGTGTTTTACATCCTATGCGGTCTTGCATCTGGCCTCTCCCACTTGGCGATAAACTGGGGTTCAAGAATTCCGACCATCGGGGCCAGCGGGGCCATCGCAGGCGTTATGGGGGCCTATTTCTTGCTCTATCCCTACTCGAGGATCTTGACCTTTATCCCCATATTCTTCATCCCATACTTTATAGAGGTCCCGGCCTTTTTCTTCCTTGGACTCTGGTTTCTGATGCAGTTCTTGAGCGCTGCAGGAACTCCCGCCCATGGCGGGGGCATTGCCTGGTGGGCCCATATCGGCGGTTTCTTGTTTGGCATGCTGTTTGTTAAAATCTTCCTCAAGGCTCCTGGAGTTGGTATATCTCAAAAATTGCGGCAAAAGGCGGCCAAGAGGAAGACCCACCGCCTACAAGTCATCAGGGCCATCGGCTCTCCAGATGATCCACACCTCTATGGCACCTTGGAGGTAAGCCCGTTGGAGGCAGAATTCGGGACAAAAAAACTGGTAAACATTCCTTGGGGATTTCAAAAGCGCCTCTTCAACGTCACGGTGCCTCCTGGCGTGAAAGAAGGCACCTTATTGAGGCTCAGAGGTATGGGACGGGCGACAAAGACCGGAGAGAAAGGCGATCTGTACTTGAAAATAAAGATAGGCGGGATATGAAATGGCACTCAATGACATTACACTTGTATTTTTGGGCACAGGGGCTGCCTGGGCATTGCCAGAGCTAAACTGCCCTTGTGCCATTTGCAAGAGCATGCGCCTTTCAGGCGAGCGAAGATCCAGAACCGCCCTCCTTCTTGAAGGAGACTTCACACTTTTGGTTGACTGTGGCCCGGACATCCTTGCCCAACTTGAGGCAAATAAGGTCAAAAGGATAGATGCGGTATTGATCACCCATGAGCATGGTGACCACTATATAGGACTAGACGAGCTGTTTGTCTTCAAGCGAAATCAGCCTCGAGGAAGTTTCAGGCCCATTCCCGTATATCTTACGCCCTTGAGCTGGAAGATAATAAGGGCCAGGTTTGAATACCTGAAAAGTATGGAAGTAATCAGCATCCGCCTGATAGAACCCGGACACTGGTTCCGGGTAGGGCCATTTGAGGTGTTTCCATTCAAGACCAATCATGGAAAGTTCGCCAAAGGTTCGGTGGGATATGCGATCAAGGTCGCCCTCAAGGGTGGATTGAAGAAAAGCACGGTGTACACTTCAGACTTCATGGACATCCCT
>JAMOVZ010000040.1 GCA_027061865.1 Desulfobacterales bacterium | reverse complement strand
AGGCCAATAACCCGGTCTTTTGCCTTGATGAAGTGGACAAGATGAGCACTGACTTCAGGGGCGATCCTGCTGCAGCCCTGCTCGAGGTTCTAGACCCGGAGCAGAACTATGCTTTTAACGATCACTACTTGGATTTGGACTATGATCTCTCCGACGTGCTTTTCATTACCACAGCAAATACTCTTCACAGCATCCCGCTCCCGCTCCAGGACAGGATGGAGATAATTCGGCTGCCCGGATACACGGAATATGAAAAGCTCAACATTGCCAAGCAGTTCTTGATCAAGAAACAAATTGAGCAAAACGGGCTGACCCCTGAAAACTTGACATTTACCGACAACGCCATTCTGACCATTATCCGCCTTTACACAAAAGAGGCAGGAGTTAGGAATCTCGAAAGGGAGATATCTTCCATTTGCCGCAAGGTGGCGAAAGAGGTGGTAAGGCGCGGCAAGGACACCAAGATCCAGATCAGGGCGAGATCTATCCATAAATACCTTGGTGTTCCCAAATATCGTTACGGCCAAACCGAGGAGACCGATAACATTGGCGTGGCCACAGGCCTTGCCTGGACTGATGTGGGTGGAGAACTGCTCCAGACCGAAGCCACAATAATGCCTGGAAAGGGCAATCTGGTCCTCACAGGAAAGCTCGGCGAAGTTATGCAGGAATCCGCCCAGGCGGCATTAAGCTATGTGAGGTCACGGTCCAGGATGCTGAAGCTGCCGGACAATTTCTACGAAAAGGTGGATATCCATATCCATGTGCCCGAAGGTGCCATTCCCAAGGATGGCCCATCAGCAGGCATCACATTGGCCACTGCCATAGTTTCGGCCTTGACCAGAAAGCCTGTTAACAGAAACATCGCCATGACTGGGGAAATAACATTACGGGGCCGGGTGCTTCCAATAGGAGGTTTAAAGGAGAAAATCCTTGCAGCTCACCGGGGTGGCATTAGCAAGGTCTTGATACCCTTTGAGAACAAAAAAGATATAGAGGAGATTCCGGCCAAGATCCTTAAGAAGGTGGAACTGGTGCTCGTAGAGCACATGGACCAAGTCCTTCAAGAGGCACTAATCCTTGAAGAGGGTGAAGAGCTCTTTGCTCCGCCAGAGAAGTGTCAACCATTCTGCCTCGAAGATATAAAAGATCAGGAGGCTTCTACCCCTTCTGAGGTTACTGCCCATTGAGGCCAACTATCGGTCGGATGATAGGCAGAGATTAGGTTGACACAGTCAATTAGAGTTGTTATTAATAATTGATTGCGTAGGCGGATAGCTCAGTGGGAGAGCATCGGCCTTACAAGCCGGGGGTCGCAGGTTCAAATCCTGTTCCGCCTACCACCTTTAGTTAATTAGTTAAATAGTTGAATAGTCAAATGGGCGAATAGGCAACCGGTTATCAACGCCTTGCCCACTTGAGATACAATCTATTCAACCTTTGGCTTAACTGTTTCACTAATTAATTAACCATTTGACTAGTTAACCATTTGACCAATTACTAACTACAAACGCGCGGGGGCGTAGTTCAGTTCTGGTTAGAACGCCGGCCTGTCACGCCGGAGGTCGCGAGTTCGAGTCTCGTCGTCCCCGCCATTTTGTTTTATAACCTCACAGAGTTAAGGTTTTGAGCCTGCTCTGGATTGCGGTTCAATCCTGGGGGCAGGCTCTCTTGCTTTTATCGTGACGACCAATAGTTTCCGGCTATCCTTCCCTATTCTGCAGCTATTTCGATGCCCAGCATAACTCGGATGGTTCCAACGCATTTTAAGTGCAGTCCAGTTCTGCCTGAGGAGCCTTTCTGTTTTTTTTAACATTCCCTTGACATCAAGGCTTCACCTTGGGTGCCTTCGTTTGAATGGGGAAATGAAGACAATAAGGAAAACAATAAACTTTCCAAATTTTTCTTTACATGCATCAAGCAGTATGCATAATGAATTAACAATGCATTTAATCTGCATTCAAAATGCATACAGTGTCAATTATAACTATTTACAGGCTCATGCATTGTGGATCCTAATTCGATCTATAAGGACCTAAGAGATAAGATCGTCTGGCTTGAGGTAAAGCCGGGGAGCACATTGAATTTGACTGAGCTAGCCGGTCATTACGGGGTTAGTCGCACCCCCATTATGATTGCCTTGACCCGTCTGAACGCCGAAGAATGGGTCGTGCGGAATGGAGTCCATTTTGTAGTTAGCCCGCTGACCATAGACAGAATGCGCGAACTCACCGAAATTCGATCAGTACTTGAGATCCAGGCCAACATCTGGGCCATGAACCGCATCTCGCAAGAGGGACTCATCCGGTTAAGGGAAATACGGGAAGAAATAACAGCCCTCACGAACGAGGCCACCAACAGGCAAATTGTGGAGCTGGACCTCAAATTTCATCAACTGCTTTATAAACAGACTCACAACAACCAGTTGGCTCAATTATTGGAGCGACTGTTGAGCCATTACCTCCGGTTCTGGCTATCGGGGCCGCACAAAATAGAAACCGCATCCTTTTTTGAAGAGGCGCTGGAAATGATACAGGCCATTGAGACAAAAGACGAGATGCTCTTGAGGGCTGCGTCAACTTCTCACATAAAAGTTTCATTAGATATGATAATGGGCATTACTAAAAATTTTTCTCAACCATAGGCTGTAAAGCCGCGCACCCTATTCCGCCCTCAACTTTTTCGCCCTTCCAGGAAAGGAGGTCAAAATGAGATTAGCAAGACGCTTGGAGGAATTCGAAGGTTACCTCGGAACAACCATGAATCTTCTTCTGACAAAGATGCGTGAAGAAGGAAAGGATATTATTAATCTGGGCCTGGGAGATCCAGATGTCACGCCGCCAGAACACATGCGAAAAGCCTTGGCCGAGGCATCCTACGACCCCAATAACCACCATTATCCCAGCTTCTATTCTCCCATGCCGCTAAAGCAGGCAATTGCCAATTGGTATGAGCGTCATCATGGAGTGCTGTGCGATCCGGAAACTGAAGTCCTTCCACTACTGGGAGCCGCAAATGGGCTGTTTCATATCCACACCTGCCTACTGGATTACGGTGATACAGCCTTGGTCCCTGATCCCTGTTATCCCTCATATGTGGCGGGAGTAAAAATTGCTGGCGGCGCCGTGGAACCTGTTCCATTGCTTAGGGAAAATGGTTTTCTTCCTGATTTGAATTCCATAGATCCAGATATAGCCAGACGCGCTAAGATGATCTGGGTTAATTATCCCAACAACCCCACGGCGGCCCATGCAAGCTTGGATTTTTATACCCGTTTGGTAGACTGGGCCAAGGAGTTTGATGTCGCAGTCATTTCAGATAATCCGTATTCAAAGATCTATTTCGACGGATACTCAGCGCCATCATTCTTGCAAGCACCTGGCGCGAAGGAAGTTGGAGTGGAACTCAACTCGCTTTCCAAGGCCTATAACGCCTGCGGTTGGAGGGTCGGCTTTATGCTTGGTAATACCGGGATAGTGGAAGCCATGGCCAAAATAAAATCCCATTCAGACAGGGGTATCTTTTATCCCTTGCAGGTAGCTGCAACAAAGGCCTTGAACGGGCCGGATGGGTTCATGGAAGAACGAAACAAGATGTACCGCGAGCGCAGGGATGCCGTGGTAAAGGGGTTGAGGGAATGTGGTATTGATGTGGACAGCCCTAAAGGGACATTTTATATTTGGGCCCCCCTTCCTGAGGGTATCACCGACTCCAAAAAATGGTGCTTCGAGGTGCTAGATGCAATAGCAGTTTGGATGATTCCAGGCTCAATGTATGGAAAGTACGGAGAAGGCTATTTCCGTATAGCCCTAACCCACCCTGTCGAACGCCTTCAGGAGGCCAT
>JAMOVZ010000039.1 GCA_027061865.1 Desulfobacterales bacterium | reverse complement strand
TCCGGCGCCAAAGGGCCTTTGCCGTGGCCTCTATCGATATTGATCTTTGGACATTGTCATCCTTTCTAAAAAAAATCCAGGTGGGCCGAAGCGGTTATGCATTCATTATGGAGAATGATACAGGCAGAATAATAGCACATCCAAAACTGCCCCGCCTCTATGAAAACCCTTCAGAGATCGAGAGGCTTTCCAATGGCATTTCGGCCCTGAAAAAGGCGAAAGCAACTTTTGGAGCCACATTCGACAAGGGAATGAAGTTCTTCATGGCTCACGTAGACTATCCAGAAAATAACTGGACTATTGGTGTAACCATTCCAGCCTCAGATTTTATGGCAAATCTGAAAAGGGTAAAACAGGCTTCAATTAGCATTATACTGGGAGCAGTTTTATTGGCCTCCTTGATGAGCTATCTGTTGACTCGGACTGTTGCCAGACCGCTGAAGGAACTGAAGAAAGGTTTTGAAACCATAAGCAGGGGAGAACTGGATCACGAGATTGACGTCAGGGATCCTGGACTCATAGGCTCCCTTGCCGAGTCCTTCAACAGAATGGCCATGTCTCTGAGGCAGAGCAGAGAAGAACTGGAGAGAACATACCGAAGCCTAGCCGAGAAAGAAAAGATGGCGGCGCTGGGGCAATTGACTGCTGGCATCGCCCATGAGATAAGAAATCCTTTGGCCATTATGCTTTCCTCTGCCCAAGTGATCATAAATGACTCAAAGCCTGAAGAAATGAGGTTGGAAGCCGGTCACTTCATAATTGAAGAAATAAAACGCCTCAATAAGACACTAAGCGATTTCCTTGCCTTTGCAAGGCCGGCCAAAGCGAGGCTGGTTCCATGCGATCTCCCGGAATTACTTGAAAGCATCCTTGATTCCATGGGACCCGAGCTAGATAAGAGGCATATCCCCGTTGCAAAGGAATTTTCTAGCTTCACAACCTCTTGCCTTGCTGACCAAGACCAGATGAGGCAAGTCTTCATGAACCTGCTGCTAAACTCAATCAGCGCAATGCCTGATGGAGGAAGGATCAAGGTCCGCACGCTGAACCGCCATTATGGAAAATGGCTTTTCTCGAGAAGGGTCAAGCTTCAGCCAACGTTAGATGCATCTTTTTACCTTATTATAACCATCTCTGATACGGGAAGCGGCATACCGCCAGAATACCAGGACAGGATATTTGAGCCTTTTTTCTCTTTACGCGATGATGGCACCGGCTTGGGGCTTGCCACAGTGTACCAGATACTCAAAACGCATGGGGCGGGGATTTCAGTGTCAAGCAAACAAGGACTTGGCACGTCCTTTTCCATAATTTTCCCTTGTGATCCAGGAGACAAAGCATGAAAAGGGCGATCTTGATCGTAGACGATGGAGCTAGAATGAGGCGCTCGCTGATGATGCTGTTGAGCCATCTTGAAGCTGATTTCCTTGAAGCTGAAAATGGTAGGGAAGCGCTGGAGATTTGGGAAGAAGAAAACATAGACTTAGTCATTACAGACCTGAAGATGCCACATTTCAGTGGGATGGATCTTCTAAAGGCCCTCAAGGAACGAGACCCTGAGCTCCCTGTCATCGTTATTACGGCATATGGTTCCATAGAGAATGCCGTGGAGGCGATGAAAGAAGGGGCTTTTGACTACATCACCAAACCCTTTGACGAAGAGAAGATCTTGCCTTGTGTGGACAAGGCCTTGAAAATGAGGAAATTGTTGTCCCAAGTCAGCTACCTGCGCAAGGAGATTGAGGGAAAATACAATTTCAAAAACATCATAGGTGAGTCGCCAGCTATTTGCAAGGTGCTGGAATTGGCCGGGCAAGTTGCAAAGAGCAATACCACCGTCTTGCTGGCAGGTGAGAGCGGTACAGGTAAGGAATTGATCAGCAGGGCCATTCATTTTAACAGCAGTAGGGCGGATGGCCCTTTCTTGGCTGTCAATTGCGCTGCCATACCTCCCTCCCTCCTGGAGGCCGAACTGTTTGGGTTTGAGAAAGGGGCCTTTACCGGAGCGATTAGGCAAAAAAAAGGGAAATTCGAAATTGCAAGCGGTGGCACAATCTTTCTTGATGAGATAAGCGACATGCCCCTGGATGTCCAGGCTGGTCTTTTGAGGGTGCTTGAGGAGCAGAGCTTTGAGCGTTTAGGCGGCACCAAAACATTGAAGGTGAACATCCGCATAATCGCTGCCACCAACAGAGAGTTGCCCTCACTGGTTTCCAAAGGTCTCTTTCGCGAAGACTTGTACCATAGGATAAATGTTTTTCCTATCCATATACCCCCGCTCAGAGAAAGACGCGAGGACATATCCCTTTTGGTGAGGCATTTCATAAAGGAGATAGGAAACTCTCTGGGCAAAAGGCAGGTCTCGATAACTGATTCCGCTATGGCACTCTTAGTTGAACAACCGTGGCCCGGAAATATCAGGGAGTTGAGGAATGTAATAGAGAGGGCCATGATCCTTTGTAAAGGCAATATTATTACTTCCAATCACCTCCTATTTAATGAAACGCGTTCTCCAGCTTTGACTGAGTCCATGGAGTTAGAGGATATATCTTCAATGTTGCTTAACATCCCGGGTTTTAGGTTGGAGGAATTGGAAGAGCATTTGTTGAAGGCAGCCATGGAAAGGACCTCATACAACGTCTCTAAAGCCGCCCGTTTACTGGGACTGAGCAGGGCCACTTTACGTTACAGGCTGGAAAAATTTGGCATCACTCCCTCTCAAGGCATTGTAAAAAGGCAACAACTGATGCGGGAGGTCTGAGAAACTCTGCCGTTCAACACTGCTTGATGTAGCATGGGTTCACGAAAAAGATAATATCGGAGCCAGCATCGGACAGCCAACGGGGCCTTCCACCATCCATGCCTGCAAAAGGATTCTGCCCGACAGCTGCCAATTGATACCCGGCACCAGCTCAAAGATCCTTCTCTCTAGCATATCCAGTCCAATTCCCTCACACAAGCTCTCCAAACCTTACTTATCTATTGTCACTGAGTCCTTTTCCATGTATTCTGCCAGCAGGATCAGGCAGATGAGGATCCCATTCAATTGAAGGCACTTTAACATATCATCATATGAAGATATGAAAAGGAGTAAGTTTGCTCATGACTGAGGCCTCGTTTGCCCCTCTGGACAGGCTTAGGGAACTTGCCTCAAAGGAGCCCTTTGCCGGCCTTTTGGACCTCGAAATAATGGAAGTCCAGCCAGGATATGCCCGCGTTCGGATGAAGGTGGACGCTTCAAAATTAAATATTCACGGCATCACACATGGAGGGGCCCTCTTTGCCTTGGTGGACGAGGCCTTTGAACTGGCCTCCAACTCTCACGGCCAAGTGGCAGTGGCCCTTAATATGAATATCACTTTTTTTGCTGCGACGAGTGCAGGGGACATCTTGGAAGCAGAGGCAGTAGAGGTAAACAGGACAGCCCGGACCGCCACCTACCAGATCGATGTGAAAGATGCAAGCGGAAAGAAGATTGCCGCTTGCACTGCCCTGGTTTTCCGTAAAAAACGACCTTTATTTACCGAAGAGAGCCAGCCCCACCCTAACCAGCTTTAATATCCGGTTCCTCCCTACTCCAATCACTTGTGAGAAAAGGCATGGCGGATTCTTGGCATGAATCGTGCATTCAGGCAGAAATACAAAAAGAAAGTCAATATCCAAATTCAAGATTCATGCATTCAAAGTCCAGGTTTAAGATTGCAATAGCGCTTTGCGCTATCCTTCTGGCAGGGGGCACATTAGGATACATGCTCATAGACGGCTATCCCCTGTTGGATGGGTTTTATATGACCCTTATCACAATCACCACTGTGGGGTTTGGCGAAATCAGGCCACTATCAGAGGCGGGCCGCATCTTCACATCTTTTCTT
>JAMOVZ010000038.1 GCA_027061865.1 Desulfobacterales bacterium | reverse complement strand
GCCGTAGATCATGAGGAGCTTATCGCTTGGTTAGCCGAGGCTTTTTTGCGCGCTCATCCCAACGGTTCGGTGGCCCTGAGAACTTTCCTCGATTCCACGAGCCTATTCCCGTTCCGTCTCAGCCCAATATCCGCAGACCATCTGGTCGCGGTATCCGGACGGCTCGATGTGCTGCGACACGGCTTTGACCAGGAATTGATTATGCTCCGCACGGAAAGCCTGCCAGCGGCGAAGGGAGGTGAATCATGATTTTCTGCTCCTGGAAACGAATCGGGATCGCACCATTCCGATCCCAAGCTTGATTAAGTAGGGCAACTCTCTCTCATTCTTGCCACGCGGAATGAAGTGCCTTATCGGATCAAAGGGTAAAGTGGTTATGTTAGAAATTCTAGAAACAGGCCTTTTCTTTACAATGACAGTTGAGTTGGAAGGTCTTGAAAGGTTAATAGGCTTGATATTTCTCATTGATAGCTAAGAAAATTGGGTGTTTAGAGTCTTTCAAAGAGTGTAAATTGATCTCTCAGGGTGCTTTTGGGAATCACTCACAGGGACTGTAAAATTGAAAATTGGACTAGATTGATCGTTTAAAGGAAAACAAATAACATGGTTATTTTTTTTCACACAATTGATCTTTTCTAAAAAATAAGACCTTCATTTCAAGTTTGCCGTAAAAGAACCTATTTTCATTCTTTCGGAAAAGGTCCCATGAGAAAATGCTCTAGATTTCCGCTAAGTTGTGGGAGCAGCCTTTTGGCTACAATGCTGACTGAACTTCCTTTTCTTCCATCTCTTTTAAGCACTCCCTCAAAGGAAAGCAGCTCGCTTGCAAGCATCTCTTTTGCCCAGCGTTTCTGGACAGTCTCAAAGACCACAAGGTCAATAAGGCCTGTTTCATCCTCAAGAGTTACAAACATCACCCTCTTGCCTGAACGGGTGGGAGGTGTGTGGATCATGACGAGAAGACCAGATACCCTAACTATACTGTTTGAGCGTTTTTTCTTAAGTTCATCCCCTCTTAAAAAGTCCCTTTTGTCAAACAGAGACCTTAAGTACTTCATTGGATGTTCAGCCACTCCCACGTTGCGCATGTAATAATCCATCAAGACATCATAAGGAATCTTCATGCGGCATCCTGGATAGAGGCTAGTGCACCTGTATAAAGAAGTGCGGTTAATATCCGACCTCTGATTTCGGTCCTTTCCTCGAATTCTCTATAAGAGAGAAATGGGCCATTTTTCTTCCTTTCTTTTACGATCTTTTCAGCTGTTTTTGTTCCAATAGAATGTATGATATTCAGGGGAAGACGGATTCCTGTTCCTTCTGGCAAGTACTCAATTCCGCTGAAATTTACACAAGGTGGATAGATTGGAATGCCCTTTCTCCTGGCCTCATTAAGTAATACTGATGGTGGATATGAGCCTACATGTCCGGCATTCAACAGCCCTATATAGAACTCTCGTGGATAGTGTGCCTTAAGATATGCACTTTCAAGGGTGATTTCCGCAAAGGCAACTGCGTGGGCCTTGCAAAATCCATATGCGGCAAAGGCAGAGACTTTGTCAAATACTTCCTCGGCGGTCTTTTTCGAGTGACCCTTTGACTCTGCTCCTTTCATAAAAGCACATTTCAGGCGTGCCATCTCCTGGGGAGATCTGTCTTTTGTCATTGCACGTCTGAAGGCATCTGCCTCTGAGTAGCTGAAACCACAAAATACATGCACGATTTCAAGCACCTGCTCCTGAAAAACAATGACGCCGTACGTCTCTTCAAGTATGGGTTTCAACACGGGGTGGAGATAGCTTACCGGTTCTTTCCCATGCCTTCTCTTTACATATCTTTCAACCATGTCGCTCTTTACCGGGCCTGGCCTGAACAGGGATATCTCTGCAACGATATCCTCAAATCTTTCAGGAAGGAGCCTGCCGACAAGGTTTCTTTGACCTGGAGATTCCAACTGGAACACGCCCAGCGTGTCTGTCGATTGTAAGAGTTTGTAGGTTTTTAGATCGTTTAAGGGAATATCGCTGATTTTACATGTCTTTTTAATCGCCTCTTTTGCCTTTCTGATCGCAGTGTGCATGCGAAGCCCAAGGAGATCAAGTTTCAAAAGGCCGAGGCGGTCTACGTCGTCCTTGTCAAGATGTGATACAGTAAAGCCCTTTCTGGAAGATGATACAGGACTCCAATAAAGTATATCGTCAGGCGCTACGATCACACCACCTAAATGGACGGAGGCCTGGAATGGAAGGCCTTCAAGACGTTGAGCAAATCTTACAAGCTTATCTTCCTGCTTAAGAGGAGAGTCTTTCAGCTCTGGAAGGCGCTCAAGGGCCTGTTTTAATTCTATCCCTCTCAATGACCATGGCAGACATGCTGTGAGCCTTTTGATTTCCTGAAGGGAATAGCCCATCGCCCTGGCGGCAAGACGCACCGCGCTTCTCACCTTGAAAGAATGAATCGTGGATACAAGGGCGGTCTGCTTTGGGAAGGATGTCGTAAGCCATTCGGTCACCTCATCCCTCCTTTCTGAGTCAAAGTCTATGTCTATATCAGGCATATCCGTCCTTCCCTCATTTATGAAGCGTTCAAAGAGTAGGCGGTTTCGGATGGGGTCAGGGCCATCCAGGAGAAGATGCACAATCAGGGAGCCTGCACTTGAGCCCCTGATACTTGAGGTGATCTGTCTTTTTTTTGCAAAGTCAAGGAGCTCTTTGACCAGCAGGAAGAATTCTGCCAGCCCCTTGTTTTGCACTATCTCCAACTCCTTGAACAGTCTCATCAGATATGGCTGCGGTACAGGGGTTATCCTGTTGGAAAGGGCCTTTATAGCGAGTCTTGCAAGTTTTCTGTCCGCCTCCTTTTCTGTCTGAAGGCAAGGTGGATGAAGCTTTCCAACAGGCAGAGTGAATCTCTTCACCTTTTCAGCGACCTCTATGGTGGCATCTGCAGCCCCTGGAAATGGCAGCCGCCTGAGCAGTTCATTCCTTGAAACCATATGAAATGAGTTGTTTGGAAGTGGATAGGCCCTTCTGTGGTGGTGTTTTATCTGGATATTTATCAGAATCTTGTGAAGAGAATAGTCTTCTTTATAAAGGAACGTCACCAGGTTTGAGGCTATGGTCTTTACGCCAAGTCTTTCAGCAATCTCAGAAAGGACCATGTTCGCCTTTTCATCCCCTTTTGTATGAGAACATAGGGCAATATACAAGTCGTTTCCAAATATCCTCAAAAAAGGAATAAGGCTGGTGCCCGCTCCCTCAACTTCTCCTTTTTCTGCAAGCCTCCTGGCCCTGGACAGGAACCCTGCAACAATGCATATGAGTCCCTTAGAATATCTCTTGAGCTCGCATGTGGAGACATATCTTTTTTCTTCTTTTGAAACTCCCAGGGTAATAAGCTGGTTGAGGTTCCGGAATCCCTCCCGGTCTTTTATGAGAAGAGTGATCCAAGAACCATCTCCCAGCATTAGCCTTGCTCCTATGATCGGCTGGATACGGTTTCTCTTTGCTGTTTCATAGAACCTTATGGCCCCGTGGATGCTCCACCTGTTGGTAAAGGCCACGGCATTTTGCCTTAGGGCCTTCACCCTTTCTATGAGTTCATGTTCTTTGAAGGTACCGTGTAAAAAGGTGTACGCGCTTTCCACCTCAAGATGGACGAACCTATCCCTTTGCAAGATGTTCTCCTTTCTCTTGCCTAAAAATATGGCCTATATCAGCTTTTTCTGCGCTATGATCGTCTTATCAGGCCTATGAACTTGCCGATTACCCTGAGTCTTTTTCGCTCGTTCCCTTTAAAGCATATAGGATCATAATCTGGGTTAGCGGAATGAAGCTCTACTGTGTTGTTTTTTATCCTTACTATCTTGAGTGTGGCCTCGTGAAGAAGTCCTTCCACCAAGACC
>JAMOVZ010000037.1 GCA_027061865.1 Desulfobacterales bacterium | reverse complement strand
CTAAGGCCCTGATTTTCGGTATTGTGGATGACCCTCCTTATGGCCTTGTAATGCCCCTTGCCCTTTCGGTAGGCATAGCTGGTGTTGTGAAAGATTTTTTCTCCAAGCGGCTCTACAATATTAAGGAGGGCTGCCTGAACTATCTTGTCTTTAACTGCAGGAAGCCCCAGCTGCCTGTATTCGTTTTTTTCGTTAAATTTAGGAATGGAGACTGCCCTAACCGGCTGGGGCACATATGCCCCTTCTTTAAGTTGGGCTAGAAGCCTAGAGATATTTTTATCCAGTCGCGCCTCAAACTGCTCAAGGCTTGTGCCATCCACTCCGCCTGCCGAGCCCTTCTTTCTAACTCTTCTCCATGCCTCCATGAAATTTTCTTTTTCAATAAAGACATCGAACAGGCAACGTGACATGATTGGATGCTCCTTTTCAGATCACGGTTGCATGGTCGCCATTTCTGGCGCATCCTCCTTGCCTGTATCTTGCTGCCAGGCACTTTTTGCAAAGAGGATAATAGAGCAGGCTGTCGGTTGGGGGATTGATTAGGCGCTGTAAGTCTCTTTTTATTTTTTGGAATTGGCTCTCTGTCATCTCGCATTCAAACACGCTAAAATTTGCCCTTGTGCCATAGGCCCTAAGCAGCCTTTCTACCTTCCTGCGCCTTTTGTCAGAACTTATGTCATAGGCGATAACGATAAATGATGTTTTGTGAGCCAAATCCTTACCTCATTTTTAAGTGGTGTCAGCGATCTCTGTCCGGTTAAAGGTGAGGCTAAGCTTCAGGGATTCACTGGATTTCCAGCCAGGCTGCCAGGCCACAAAGGGCTCGGCCGGCAGAAGTCCTGGGCCCCTTTCCGGATCATATCTCCGGCCTGACACCGGCTTGAGGGTTCCGGATATCTTATCAGAGATCCCCTCATAATATTCAAGGAGAAAGGGGGCGGGCTCGTTTTTGGGCCAGTTGATTAGTGGCCTGCTTCCAGAATCGTCAAACTGACCACAGCTATTTTCAGAGGAGCTAGGCCTTATCGAGATACTTTTAAGAGCCCCAAGACCCTTGTTTCGGTCTCCTCCCCACTGACACTCCTTGATTATGTCTGAAAGTTTCTTTCCATTTATGCAACAGGAGCCATCCGAGAAATTTATAGTCAAGGTCTTGCTGTCTACCTCCAAATGCCCTTCCTTCAAGAAGATATATCCCTTGATTATGGTTGGCTTGCCGTCTCCCCTTCGGACAGGGAAGATGATCTCCTTTTCAAAGAACCTGTTTTCAATGGCTCCCCTAGTGCCGTAATCTATGGCCACCCCATATCCAGAGCCGATATATTCCGACTCGATCTCTTTTCTATCCCCCTCCTGCCAGGGATACAAGGCCCGTCCTTCAGGGTTGTGAATGAAAAGCGGAAGAAAACAGACGTGATTCAGACAGAACCCTTCAAGGGCACTGTAGATTTTAGACTCGTCCGGAAGGCCGAAGACAGCCACCATCACGGGAACAAGGGCAAAAAGAGGGATATGCTGGGGCACATATCCAAAGGTGCGGGATACAAAGCCAAGGGGCCTGTCTCCGCAGTGAAGGGCCGTAGCCAGAGTCGCCTCTATCTCAAAACACCTCCAGGTGCTCATTATTCTCGTGCCTCCCCGCCCTTTCCGCCGCCTGCCTTTTTTTCCTCTTTGCTCTTGGCCTTGGCATGATATCTGGCAAATGTGAGGGTCTGCTCTGTTATATTCTTTGCTAGAATGAGCTTATGAAGGTCTTCGGTGATGGACTGAATGGCCTTCAGCATGGCGTCCTGGTTCGCTTTCACCTCCTTCTTAATGATATTTACCCCCTCTTCCTGCCACAGACTGCGGAGGCGCTCAGTGAGAACCTTCCTCCCAAATTCCTTTTCCTTACAGGTGACCAGAAAGAGCGCCATGGCATAAAGCCCGTTTTCCACCAGGACTCCCAGGGCCTTGGTTATAGTGTTTTCTTTGTCCTTGATGTTCCCGCCTCCATCAATGATGGCCATTCCGTATCTTGCACAAAGCGGCTCAAGATTCACTATTGCCATTTTACTGCCCTCCATTTGATTCGAGATTCAGGACTTTCAGCCTGCCAAATCCCCTTGTGTTCATGCCGCCAAGCCCCAAGGGCTCGAAGAGCGCCATGCCTTTCTGGACTATATTCCAAACCTTGTCGGCATCCGGGTCAGTGGCGCATCTGTATTCATCAACCACCACATCGAACTGGACTAGAGCTGCCCTTGGAATGGCCTCATAGGTGAAAAGCTTTCCGGAATCTGCGGCCCCTGTCTCAAAATCTATGGAGACCGAGGTCCTGACCTCCAGGTTGGCATTAACAATTTCGGGAAAGAGCCATTCAGGTGCAACAACCAGCCTCTTGGCAATCTCTGCTCCAGGCCCATTTTTTGCTTCATCTGGCAGAGAAAAATCTTTCTTCTTGCAAGGAAGATACAACCAGCCAAGGTTTAATTTCTGCTTATCCTTCTTCTGACCTGGAAGGTCGAAGTTTATAAAAAGCTCCTCCCGGCCTGGTTCTTTAACATTTTCTTGGCCGAGGCCCTTCAAAATTGAAGCGGTGGTCACCCAGACTGGCCCTGCGAGGGTGGAGACCGGAAAGGCAGTAATGGTTCCATCAAAGAACTTTACCTTTCCTATCTGGCTCTTCTGGGTCTTTCCGTTTGCATAGCCAAAGGTCTTGCAGATAACGCACTGACCGCAGTTGTTCTTTTCCTTTGGATCAAGGTCTTTGCCCATGGCGCATTTTTCAGCCTTATCTTTGTCGCCATTTTCAAGGCCATAAATGGCATAGTTTCGGCAGACGCCTGAGATGGAGGTGCCTGGCAGTTTGGGCAGCCCGCTCCCAGGCTCCCGCACTATGGTGTTATCCACGCGGCCTAGCCTGTAGCCTCCGGCACCGATGTGAAGTGGATCTATGGTCACAGCAAAAAAAGTCTTTGAGTTATTCATGGCCTTCTCCTGTTGTCTTTGGGTTGCCTTGTTTGTTTCCATCAATTTCATTCCTTCTGATAAGATCGCACCACTCAAAGAGATCGAAGAGCGAGCCGTCGGCTGCCAGCTCCTGGAACTCTTCCTGTCTCTTTGCAGGCAGGGCAAGGCTTACACAGTCTGATAAAAACCCGCGCCTTGCCTCTTCATATCTGGCGCCTGACCAAAATCTATGGGCATACTCCATCTGCCCCAGAAGCTGCTTGATCTGGTTGGCCGGCGTGGCCTTAAGCTCTCTGGACAGGCCGGCCCATTTCTTGATTTCTACCAATGGGTAAGGCCTGGGAGAGGTCTTCATGAAGGCGTGAGGCCTATGGTCCTTTCTTATGTCGTAGCGCCTCACCGTGGCATCTAGCACTTCATAATCAAAGGTGGATGGATGAACGGTGACCTCATCACCAGGCTCCAATTCTGAAATGTGTATAGGGTGTTTTGACTCGCGTTTGGTCCAGTACCAGGTAAAGAACCGGTCCTCCCTGCCATCTGGCAGTCTGCCAGCCACATACCAATGCACAGACCTTCCCCCAGGTGTGAGCCACGAAAGACTATAACGCCCTGCGTTTGCATCATATTCTTTTTTCTCTAGCGTCCACTGCTCCGGCTTATGCTGTTGGGCCAGCTCTGAAAAGCGCCTTGCAGCATCTATTGCGATATAAAGGGGTGCCTTGTGATAAAAGACTGTTGCCGAAAGATGAAGGGGCAGAAGGTGTCTCACCTTGCTGAAGCGGCTCTCATACTCGTTTACCAGGTGCTGCATAAGCTCCCAGGCCCGTGCTGCACTGACAAGGACCATGAAATGACCTGTGTCTCTGGTGATGGGGGTGTAAGGGATACGATTTTCTTCGCACCAGAGCACAGGCTCCCTGGTAAAGAGGTCTGTAATCTCCCACATTCTGGCA
>JAMOVZ010000036.1 GCA_027061865.1 Desulfobacterales bacterium | reverse complement strand
AACCGTGCGATGGTGGAAAACGTATCCACCGGGCGAGTGTGGAAGCCCCCCTCCAAGCGGAAGTTGGGAGACAGGAAGCAGAAGCATCAGAGCCGAGAAAGAGGGGAAAAGGAGGAAGAGGGAAAGAATCTGGCCATGGATAAGCAAGGGCTTACATTGGGGAAGCAACTGGTGGTTTATAAAATAAAGACCCGGCCGGGTTCCCACAGGGAAGGGCAGGAAGGTGAAGAAAGGACCACAAAAAAAATCGATATCTTTATTTGAGAGTGAGTGATGGAGACGCAAGTATGGGCCATAGGTCAGCTTTTGATTGATGTCGCACTCCTTGCGATTATCCTGTTCATGGCAAGGGCGAGGCTTGACAACAAAGAGAAGCCTCAATCCGAAGGCGAGGTGGAGAGGATCGGGATCTTGCTTGAGGAGATGAAGAGGCTGGGAGCAGATCTGGAAAACAACCTGAAGGAGAAAAAGGAACTCACCGATAGTCTCATGGGAGAGCTAGAGAAAAGGCTTGAGCAGGCAGAAGAGATTGCAGAGCGATTGGACAGGCTCGTGGAGGTTTACAAGGCTGAGGACAGGCTTAAAGAGGCAAAACAGAAGGCAATGGTGGACACACGAAAGACCATTGAGACCCTGCTTGAAGAAGGCCTAACCAAAGAGCAGGTGTCAAAGAGGCTGTCCATACCAGTGGGCGAGCTGGACCTGATCCTCAAACTTCAGTCTCCCACATCAACCTCCCTGAAATTGGTCGGCCGTTCAGGATGAGGCGTGAGCCCATATGCTGGGAAAGCCCCCGATCACTGCAAAAGGAACCAATCCCATAATAGGGCAGTCAAAGGCCATTGCCCAGAGGGTGGCTAAGGGCCAGCTCCCCTTAGGAACGGTGATCCGTGCAAGGGTGTTGAAACAGCTTGGTCACGGAAGAGTTGTGATATTGTTCAATGGACGGAAGATCTCTGCCCGAACCGATTGTAGTAAGCAAAGTGCCCCATCCCTCCAACCAGGAAGGGACTGTTTGTTTTTTGTGAAGCCCTCTGCCAACGAAGTAGTGCTTAGGCTGCTTTCACCCTCAAGGGCCCAATCCCATCAACTACTCAAGATATGGAATACTGCTCAGGCTGGCCGCCAAAGATTTAGCCTGCTCTTAAAGCAACTGCATAGTCGGACGCAAATGGCCTTGGCCTTGGCCAAAGGGTCTTCGAGGGCCATAAGACCATTCAATTCCCTCGTCTCTTCACTCTTTTTGGACTTAACTTCAGCAAACCGCGCTGTGCAATTGAAAGATATGGTTGCCCGAATGGGACTGTTTTGGGAGGCGAAAGTGGCCCGTGCCTTCCAGGAAGGCGAGGAGCCTGATCCGCCAAGTGATCTCAAGGCGTTGCTCCAATTGTTGGGCCCTGCCCTGGACAAAGAGGGCAAAAAGGAGTGCCGGGAACTCCTTTGGCTGATAGAACAGCAGCAACAGATCAATGTGAAAAACGAAGCGTTGGGGCAATGGTGGTTTTTTCTTATTCCCATACTTCAAGATCAAGACCTGGAACCTGCGGCAGTTTATGTGAAGAAAGAAAGGGGAAGGGGGATAAGGGTTGTAATACATCTTGAGCTCAGCAAGTTGGGCAGGATGGAGGTGGTGGTGCTTTTCCCCGCGGGCGAAGAGCCAGGGGGGAAGAATTTTGTGGATGTGGCAATGGGAGTGGAGAACGAAGAGGTGAAAAGAATGGTGGAACAAGCTGCCTCCTCTTTGGATGAGTCGCTTAGAAGCCAGGGATTCTCCTTGAGGTCATTTCATTGCGAGGTGATGGAGGCGGCTTGCCTGCTTCCACCCATGCTGGCAAGCCGGGACCTAGGCCCTATCGTGGATGTGATGGTTTAGTGGAACCAGAAAATGAAGAAACAAAAGGCCAAAAAGGCGGTCGCCCTCAGATATGAATCTGAAAAGGACTTGGCCCCCAAAGTGGTTGCCAAGGGCAGGAGAAAGACTGCCCAGAAAATAATAGGGCTTGCCAAAAAGCAGGGTATCCCAATTGTGGAAGATCCCGACCTGGTCGAGGGCCTCATCGCCTTAGACTGGCACCAAGAGATTCCCCCCCAATTTTATAAAGTGGTGGCAGAGATTCTTGCCTTTGCCTACAGCCTGAACAGGAAGGCCTCCAGCGAATAAAAAGGCAATAATTTCCTTGGTTCATAGGCAATAAATTCATATCGTCTTATTTGCATGAATTGAGGAGGGCCATGGTCTCGGCAACTATTGATAATATCTGTAATAACAACTGGTTGGCGCCATATTTAATTCAAGTGGAGACTGGTTGCTGTGGTATGGGAATTGCATTGAACTGTAGCCGATATTCATTGAAAAGAGAGGTGGGTTAAGTTGTCGATCAAGGGAATACTGGAGGCCGTTAAGGGCTGCCAAAAAGAAGAGATCAGGATGGATGTAATCGCCAATAACTTGGCAAACAGTGCGGTGCCTGGTTTTAAAAGGGATAGGGTTTCATTCCAAAATTTTCTCACCCAGGCCATTAGTGCCTCTCTTGTAAGGATAAAGGTGGACATGGCCCAAGGCGACTTGCGGTTCACGGGAAACCAGCTTGATCTAGCCATAAATGGCCCGGGTTTTTTCAAGGTGAACACGCCAGATGGAATTCGTTACACCCGCAAGGGCAATTTCAACTTGGATGCGGCAGGCAATCTGGTTACCTCTGAAGGTTATAGCGTGCTTGGCAAGGGAGGGGCAATAAACATTGGCAAAGGAATGGTGAGTGTGGATGAGGTTGGAAGGATCCTTGTGGATGGCGAGGAGGTGGACCAAGTGGACATCGTCACATTCACCGATCCCAGCGGCCTGATAAAAACTGGGGAGGCGTTGTTCAAGAAGCCTGAAGCCCTGGAAGAAGAGGCCATTGGCCCTGAGACCGCCATAAGGCAGGGCTACATAGAGGGAAGCAATGTGAATGTGGCAGAAGAGATGGTCCAGATGATCCATTCCCTTCGCGCTTTTGAGAGCTATCAGCGGGCGCTGAAGACCCTGGACCACTTGGATAACAAGGCCACCAACGAGGTGGCAAGACTTCGCTGATTTAGGCAAAAGAGAGGAGGATGGACAATGATCCGGAGTTTGTGGACTGCTGCATCAGGCATGGCGGCACAAAAGCTGAACATCGATGTGATAGCAAACAACTTGGCCAACGTTAACACAAATGGATTCAAGAAAAGCCGGGCTGACTTTGAGGATCTCCTCTATCAGAACTTACGGGCCCCTGGGGCCTCTACGGCAACGGGCGGCCAGGTGCCGACCGGCATCCAGGTGGGGATGGGAACACGGCCTGTGGCAGTGCAAAAGATCTTCTCCCAAGGCGATTACGTCAAAACCGGAAACGAGTTGGACTTTGCGATCGAGGGCAAGGGATTCTTCAAGATCTTGAGCAATGGCGAAGAGGTCTATATCCGCTCAGGTGCCTTCAAGATCGACAGCGAAGGATTCATATGCACTGCCAATGGCGACAGGCTTCAGCCGGAGTTTTCCATTCCTGCAGAGACTGTGACTTTCACAGTGGACTCTGGCGGAAACATGGTTTGCATGGGGCCTGATGGGACCGAGCTGGCAAGCGCCCAGATAAAGCTCTACACCTTTCCAAATCCCTCTGGACTTTTGAGCATTGGTGGAAATCGCTTCATCCCTTCACCCGCCTCGGGCGATCCTGTTGAGGGCTCCCCAGGGGTTGACGGCATTGGCACCATTGCCCAAGGCTACCTGGAGATGTCCAATGTGGATGTGGTCCAAGAGATGGTAAACATGATCACGGGACAGAGGGCATACGAGGTGAATTCCAAGTGCATCAAGGCAGCAGATGAGATGCTCCAGATTGCAAACAACATCAGGAGATAAAGGATGAGGGGCAGGGCGCAGGCGGT
>JAMOVZ010000035.1 GCA_027061865.1 Desulfobacterales bacterium | reverse complement strand
CCTTCAAGATGCCCTCCGCCCAGCAACTAGCAGCAGACTATACCGTTTGGGGAACACACTATGTCGGCAATCCCGGTCTTGACCCTGAAAAGAGCAAGACCTATGAGGTGGGAATCGACCTGGGCTACCGCGCATTGAGCATGGGGCTCACTTACTTTTACACGGATTTCAGGGATAAGATACAAACCGCCACCACATCATCAGGGGACAGGACATGGAAGAATGTGGGCGAGGCCACCATCAGCGGATTTGAGGCCAGCTTTTCCATCGATATAGGTGACTTCCTCGATTGGCCCCTGGAAGTCCGGCCTTATGCAAGCCTTGTGTACCTCACTAAGAAGGAAGACGAAGAGACCCACGATGACCTCCTCTATACCTCTGACGCCAACCTCTCTTACGGAATAACAGTCTCAGACGGTGAGGGCTTCTCAGCGAACCTTAATGTAGCATATGTGGGGGAACAAAAGATCCAAGACTGGGAAAGTGGATTATGGCCTGCGCCTGTAATCAAAAAAGCAGGATTTACTGTGGCCAACTTCACTGTGACCAAGCCAATTCTAGACTTTGAAAGATACGGGAGGCTCGTGCTCAGGGGAGAAGTGCAAAACCTCTTTAACAAGGATTACTCCTATGTTAAAGGCTACCCCATGCCGGGCAGGAGCTTTTTCCTGGGACTCAAGTATGAATTTTAGGGTGTAGCCAATGTTGGGGCAGAGGGGGAGACGGGCGCCCTCCTCTGCCCACTGGTTTTAAGGGATTAAATGGAGCTAAAGGCCTTATTGCTTGGATTGATCTTCTCCTTAGCCTCCTTTGGAGTTAAAGGTGGACTAGGCCTGGCCTATCCGTTGAAAACCCTAAGGGCCGTTTGGGCCAAGGCCCTAGCCCTGATCCTTTATGCAGCCCTTTATCTAATTCTCTTTGAGGCCAGCTATTACGCCATAGAAAGGGCGGGGCTGCTCAAATATCTGGATAAAGCCCAGATCATCTTCCAATATGGCCAGGTGATCCATTTTCTAATGGCAGGAGGGCTTATATTGTGGGGCATATCCCTTTTGAAGACGCCACATAAAAAGGGGCAGAGAATTTACGGCTGGCTTGGCATGATCATCCCATGTCCTGTGTGCGCCTCTGCCATATTATTGATTGCCTGGGTCATGGTTTCATTTTATCCAGACTCTGGGCATACAATTGTGCTGGGCGCATACGCAGTATTCATGGCCATATCTTTGCCTGTAGCTGCCATTACTGCCCTTTGGCCCTATGGAAAGCAAGATGCCCCCGCTCAAAGATTGGGGTTCATGATGCTCGTGGTGGGAGCCTACTTCGTCTTGTCATTGCTGCTATGCCCACATTTCAAGGATATGGATAAGATCTACAGACTGGCATCATACAAGGGCCAGGGCGCAGACCTGGATCTTGGGCAGGTGGCGCTCACACTGACCGGTCTGATTGCATTTTTCGCAATTGGTTTCCTCAGAATGCACAAAAAAATTAAAAGAGCCATCTAATGGAGATAGCGGCCATACTCAAATCCTTTATCTACATTGTATCTGCCTCCCTGCTCTACCCAGTGCTGTTTGCCCTCTCCCTCCTGGTATTGTGGCTTTTGGCCTACTGTGGCGGATTCTTTGCAGAATGGCTTCAAAGGTCGAAACTTGGGCCCCTGCAAATAGAAGCCATTTCAGCCTTTCTCTCTAAAGAGAAGATAAAAGAAGCCTTTCCTCACAGCGTGGCTGCATACTTCAACTCATTGCGCGGTATTGTCTCAAAGGATTCACCAAACAAAGATGTGGAACTGGAAAACCTTCTGGAGGAAACCACTTTGAACTTCCGTAAGTCATTGGATTCCGTGAGGATGGTTGTGAGGATAGGCCCTAGCCTCGGCTTGATTGGCACCCTAATTCCCATGGGCACTGGGCTTGCCGCCTTGGGTCAGGGAGATATAACCAAGCTCTCATCCGACATGGTAGTTGCCTTTACAACCACTGTAGTTGGGCTTGCAGTTGGAATTGCGGCATATATCTTTTACACCATCAAAAGGAGATGGGTGGAAAAGGATATCAAGGAGATACACTTAATAACAGAATTGCTCACAAAAGAGGCAGAGAAGAAGCCATGAGATATATGGGCGCAGACAAGAGCTATGCTAAGGGGGCTAATGCTTATTGGGGCATGGATCCTGAAAATGATCCTATGAGTGGTGTAGCCAACCTTTTTGATATTGGACTAGTGTTTATTGTGGGCCTGATTATCACCCTTTTTGGGGCCTATCACCTCCAAGACCTTTTTGTTGAAAAATCCCAACTCACCATAACAAAACGCACTTCCGGGGGCCAAATGGAGATCATCACCAAGGAGGGGCGGAAGATTAAAGTCTTTAAAATGAGCAAGGAAAAGGCAAAGGGCAGAGGTCAAAGGCTTGGCGTGGCCTACAGGCTGGGGGACGGCACGGTTGTTTATGTGCCCGATTAAAGATTTCAGGGGCGTGAAAGGGGCGGAAATATGAAGCGCACCAATAAAAGAGCAATAATCTTCTTGGCATTCCTTATGTGGCTTTCCACTCTCTTGCTTATAAAGCCCCATCTGCATGCATATCCATACAATTTCCGGGATTCGCGGGGCCTTGAAATAACAATAGCGCGAAGACCTGAAAGGGTTGTCTCGCTCGTGCCTTCAATTACAGAGATAATCTTCAAGCTGGGTGCTGGGGATTCTGTGATAGGGGTCACCTATCACAGCGTCTATCCGCCTGAGGTCAATTTAAAAAAGGTAGTTGGCGGCTTTTTTTCGCCTTCACTCAAGGCCATAGAGGCGCTGAGACCGGAGGTGATCTTTGTCTCAAGGCATCACACTTCTGTGGTGGAGAAATTTTCTGGCAAGAATTGCATTCTCATCAATCTTGAGACCAGATCGCTGGCTGAGAGCTTCAGAAATATCCAGATCCTGGGCAAGATATTTGGAAAAGAAGAACAGGCCCAAGGCCTTATTGCACAGATCAAAGAACAAATCCAGCTCATCAAAAAAAAGGTGGCCAAGATTCCTGCCAGTGAAAGAAAAAGGGTGATCCGGCTGATGGGCCGAGGGGCTGTTATGGCACCGGGTGATGATTCCTTTCAGAATGAGATGATTAAGGCTGCAGGCGGTATTCCGCCCGCCTTTGGCAAGAAGGGTCATGTAGTGGCAGTAACAAAAGAGGAGTGGCTAAGGTTTAATCCCCAGGTCATATACGGCTGTGGCGGAGACAGATCAGTGGCAAAGAAACTGCTGGCCAAAGAGGGCTGGCGTGATGTGGAGGCCGTGAAAAACGGCCAGATATTCTTCTTTCCCTGTGATCTTACATGCAGGGCTGCTACCAGGACGGGCCACTTTGTCCAATGGCTGGCTTCCACACTTTATCCAGAATACTTTGGCAGGAGGGAAAATCAGGTCCTTGAAGAAAAGGTCGTGGATTCCAGGCCCCTCAGGATCCCGCTTGAATACGTAAGGAAAGCAAAAATTGTTTATAGTCGTATATACGATTTCCAAAACAAGACCCTGATAATAGATTTCGTAAATCCAATGAAAATAGTGTCCACCTTAGAAGGCCAGCGAGATGGGATTACATCCGTGGGCAACCACTACTCCCCTCCACCGTGCTGGGGTATTGGACACAGCCAGGGATTGGCCAAAATACGAAAGAGAATATACAGCGTGATTAAACGGGATGAGGAAAGCGCAAGTTTCCTTTTCACTGGCGCAGACATGGACAACCTCGCAATTGAGCGCGCCTCATACAGAGATATGGAGGTTTATGCCCTGGTGACCGCGGGGGTGAGAAGCAATGCGGTGAGAATGGCCTCAGATCCTGGAAGATACTACGAGCCAGGCACCATAAACATTATTGTAATGACAAACATGCAACTGACCTCACGGGCCATGACAAGGGCCATCATAACTGCAACTGAGGCAAAGACCGCTGCCCTCGCTGACCTTGATATCCGAAGCAGCCAAAGCCCTCGCCTCAACCAGGCAACAGGAACTGGGACAGACAATATCATCGTGGTCCAAGGTACAGGCACTAACATTGATAATACGGGCGGGCATTCAAAGATGGGGGAGCTGATTGCAAAGGCGGTGTACCAAGGGGTCCAAGAGGCCGTTTTCAAACAAAACGGCATCATAAGGAAGCGCAATGTGTTTCAGAGACTGAGAGAAAGAAGGATCAACATCTTTGAGCTGGTATCCGAGACTTCTATGAACGCCAAGATTTCTAAGGCCCAACTGCTTGAGTCGCTTGAAGAGCTCCTGCTTCAGCCCAAGTACGCTGCCTTTGTGGAGACCGCCCTCGCGCTAAGCGATGCCTATGAAAAGGGGCTCATCAACGAACTTACTAGCTTTAGGTCCTGGTGCATAACCATTGCCCAAGAAATAGCAGGCAAAAGAGACTTGCGCCTCCGTGACCTCTTGGGGCGCAAAGACATCCCACCCGCCCTTGCCCAAGCCCTTAATGCCATGCTAAACGGCCTTTACGCCAGACAGGTATCAGATCAGTCATGAAAAGGATTTTATGGTCCCTTGCCATAGTAGTGACGCTTTTTCTTTCTTCTCCGGTCCAGGCCCGCAAAATTTCTCTACTTGTCATTGAAAGCGACTCTGTTGTAGCAAGCAGGGCGGTTAAGGGCCTAAGGGCACAGTATGGGCTTGATGCCAGGTTTTTCACCCACTCTGAACTGCAATCAAGTTCAGAGGCCAGAGCATTTGTGAAGGATTCCTCCGTCATAATAGTAGATGTGATGATGAAGGACTTGAGCAACTATGTGATCAAAGAGGTGGACCTAAAAAAGGTGAAGGTTTATGCCCTTAGAGGCTCAAGAGATGATGAAGGGCTTAAAAAACGGGGGTTTATCTTTGACCCAGAGGTGCAGGCCTATTTTAAGCACCTAAATGAAAAAAATGTGAGGAATCTGATTCTCAAGGTGGCCTACAACGAGTTAGACAAAACCATAAAGTATGAACCGCCCCAGCACACTCCCATCCTTGGCATCTATCACAGCCGGGCCAAGCGGCCTTTCGACTCCTATGGCAATTACATCAAATGGTATGAGGCCCAAGGTCACTTGAAACCTAAGGCCCCATGGATTGGCATTGCCTTCTTTTCAGCCTCCCTTGCTGAAGGACAGAGAGATGCAGTTGATTATGTGATCAAAAGGCTTGAGAAAGAGGGATTCAATCTTCTTCCGTGTTTTGGCAAGGATATTGAGCTGGTAAGGAGCTTCTTTCTGGATGAGCGAGCAAGACCTAGGGTGGATATAATCCTGGCCTTTTCCTTTAAGTTCTACTCTTCTTTGAACAAGAAGCTTAGGGACAAGCTTGAAGGCTTGGATGTGCCAATTATCAATGCAATAAACCTTTATTCCATTGACATCCCTCAATGGAGAAAAGACCCTCTGGGCATTCCCCCAACGGATGTGGTCTGGACTATTGCAAATCCAGAGATCTCTGGCCTGATTGAGCCTACCCCGCTAACCGGAAGGTTAAAGGTAAAAGATCAATCCTCTGGCAAGCTGTTATATCTCATCAAACCCATTCCTGAGACCTTAGACCATCTCATCCCCAGGATCCACAAGTGGCTGGCCCTAAGGCGCAAAGGCAATAACTCCAAGCGGGTGGCCATCCTCTTTTACAACCACTCACAGGGAAAGCAGAACATAGGTGCAAGTTATCTGAATGTGTTTAACAGCATCCAAATGATCCTTGAGCGGATGAGGCAGGAAAGATACCATGTCGGCCGATTTAAAGGCCTCGACCAGGACAAAATCAAGGAGCTTATCCTAAACAATGCCAGAAACATTGGCTCCTGGGCCCCTGGAGAGCTTGAAAAGATGGCCGCCCGGGAGCACACGATCCTTGTTCCCATTGATACTTACAAGGCCTGGTTCAGTCAGCTGCCGCAAGATTTCAAGAGCCATGTGGTAAAGCAGTGGGGAAGGCCTGAAGACTCATCCATAATGGTCTATAATAAAAAATTTGTAATTCCCGCACTGATCAGCGGAAATGTAGTGCTCCTCCCGGAGCCTGCAAGGGGATGGGGAGATGATGCCTTCAAGCTGTATCACGACCCCACCCTTTACCCTCACCACCAGTATATCGCGGTATATTTATGGCTTGAAAAGGTCTTTGGGGCAGATGCCATGATACATCTCGGCACCCATGCCACACACGAATGGCTCCCTGGAAAACAGGCAGGCCTTGGCCTCTCCTGCCCTCCTGAGGTCTTGATTACTGACATTCCCAACATTTATCCTTATATCGTGGATGATGTGGGAGAAGGGATACAGGCCAAGAGGAGGGGACGAAGCGTAATAATCGACCACCTAACCCCAGCGCTGATGCGAGCAGAACTTTACGGAAAGTACAGCAGGCTCTATGAGATGATAAACGATTACCACAGGGCTGTTGCCCTTGGAAGCAAGACCACTGCTGAGCTACTGAATCAAATAAACAGGGTGATACAGGAGACCGGCATACTCAGGGACTTAGATATTGCCAAGCTTGATAAGGAAGGCCTTCAGGAGGTGGAACATTACCTGCTACAAATAAAGCACCAATTCATGCCTTATGGCCTTCACACTTTTGGTCTTTCTCCCAGAGATGAGGCACTGGATGAGACGGTAAAGGCGATAATTGATAACAATCCTGGGGCAGAAGCCTTATGGGTGAGGATGGCTCTTAGAAATTCAGGGCCGAGAGAGCTTGAGAGCTTGATGAGGGCACTTGAAGGCAAATACATCCCATCTGGTGAGGGAAACGATCCCTTGAGAAATCCCTCTGCAATACCAACGGGTAAGAACTTTTATGGGTTCAGTCCCGACAAGATACCATCCCTTGCGGTATGGTCCCTCGGCAAAAGGGCTGCTGCACAGATAATAGAGAAGAAGCTCAAGGAGACTGGAAATTATCCGCAAAAAGTGGCAGTGGTCCTGTGGGCCACCGAGACCATACGAAACCAGGGAATAAATGAGAGCACCATCCTCTTTCTTATGGGACTCAAACCTGTTTGGGACATAAACGGAAGGGTTACCGGCACGAGGGTGATTCCAGGCAGGGAGCTTGGAAGGCCCAGGATAGATGTATTGATAAACCCATCCGGCCTCTACCGTGATTTGTTCCCCAACATGATCACCTTCCTTGACAAGGCAGTCCAGAAGGCCGCCGCTCAAAAAGACATTGAGAACTTGATAGCCAAAAACAGCAAACTCTTAAAACAAAAGCTTATGGGGGAGGGATTGCCAGAGGAGCGGGCAGAGTTGCTCTCCAAGCTTCGCATCTTTACGGAAAAGCCCGGCTCTTATGGCACTGGAGTGAGCGAAATGACCAGCCAATCAGGCATATGGAGCACTGAGGATGAGATTGTGGAGGCATATGAAAACAGGACAGGGTACGGCTTTGGCCTGGGCATGCGGGGAGAGAATGCCAGGGGAGTATTAAAGAAAAACCTGGGGCAGGTAGATGTGGCGGTCCACTCTCTCTCTTCGAATGTTTACGGCACCATGGACAACGATGATATGTTCCAATACTTGGGCGGACTGAACCTGGCGGTCAAAAGGGAGGCTGGAAGAGCACCAGATACGGTTGTCACTATCCAGCGAATGCCTGATTCTGTGGAAGTGGAAGGGATCTCAAAGACTGTGGGAAGAGAATTGAGGGTAAGATATCTCAATCCAAAATGGATCCAAGCCATGATTAAAGAGGAATATGCTGGAGCCCGAGAGATGGCAAAGTTTGTGGAATACATGTGGGGTTGGCAGGTGACCACCCCGCAGGCCGTTGATGAGGCCAAGTGGAACCAGGTCTACAAGGTTTATGTGGAAGACGAACACAAACTGGATTTAAAAGAATTTTTTGACCAAGAAAACCCGTGGGCATATCAGTCTATCACTGCCAGGATGCTCGAGGCCGTGAGAAAGGACTACTGGAGGCCTGGGGAAAAGATAAAGGCCAAGCTGGCAGTGGAATACGCCCTTAATGTGGTCCAAAAAGGGGTGGCTTGTTGTGATCATACGTGCAACAATCCCCTGCTGAACCAGATGGTCTTGGACATAATATCACTTCCTGGGGCAGTTTCACCCCGTGTGGTGGAAAAATTCAAGCTGGCAATAGAACAGGCCGCAAAAAAAACCCTCAACGAACAGGTTAAGGAAAGAAAAGCGGCGCAAAAAGAATTGGCTGATGGCCCAGGAAAAAGTCGGGCCGATACGACAAGTGAAAGGTCGAAGGGGACCAATTCAAGACCTAAAAGCACTGAGGAGGGACCTGCCAAAAAATATGTAAAAGGGTTTAAAATGGAAGAGGTGAGGCGGGATAACACCGAGACAGATATGTCTTCTTCCGGGATACAGTGGTTAGGAGCCTTGTTTGTGGCTCTCATAATAGCAGTTGTAGCTTTGGGGATAAAGAGACACAAATGAAGGACACTCCCATAGTGCTTGTTGCCTTTGGAACCACCACCAGGGCGCTTGAAACCTACGCCTTTATGGACTCGGTTTTCAAAGAACGCCTCAAATCCAGAGACATCCTATGGGCATACTCTTCAAGGATGGTGCGCGACTTTGTCAAAAAAAGAAAAGGTATCGACCTCAAGCCCCCTCTTGAGGTGTTAAACCATTTGGCATCCCAAGGCCACGAGTGGGCAGTAGTCCAATCACTTCACCTGATAAGCGGCCACGAGTTCTATAGGATGGTTGAGGAAGTGAGCCTAATGACGCTCAGGGTATCCATAGGGCTTCCCCTACTTACTAGTCCCCGCGATTATCAGGATGTGGCTTGCGCATTCAAGTCCTGGACCACTGGCAGCCGAGAAACCGCAAACGTCTTTGTGGGCCACGGCACGGACCATCCCTCTTGGGCCAGTTATCCGGCACTCGAAAACATATTTAGAAAACTAACCGGGGGCAACATCTTCGTTGGTGTTGTGGATGGAAGCCCATCAGCGGGAGAGGTTGTTGAAGCCGTGTGCCAGGGGGGATTCAGCAAAGTGCGCCTCATTCCTTTAATGCTTGTTGCAGGCACCCACTTTTTTGAAGACCTTGCGGGGGCGGAAAACTCATGGAAGCAGGCATTTGAACGCAGGGGACTTGAGGTAACCATGGTGGCTGAAGGCATTGGATACAATCCGGAGATAGTTGAGATATTTTGCAGGCACATTGAGGAGGCAACGGAAGCGATTGGTTATTAAACTGCTTACAACAATATTTACTAGGCCAAGAGTGGGGCTCCTGTGCATAGTGGCCTTATTGGCCTTACCTTTTTGTTCCATTGCAGAAGAAAAGGTGTTTTTTGACGCCCTGGGCAGGGAAATAAGGCTCGGCGGCTCTCCTGCTCGAATCGTCTCCCTTGCCCCAAGCATTACTGAAATCTTATACTACTTGGGCCTGGAAGAAAGGGTGGTAGGGGTCACCCAGTTTAGCTACTATCCCCCTGAGGCGAAATCAAAGCCAAAGGTGGGCAGCTACAGGGATGTGAATGTGGAAAAGATCCTGGAGCTTGCCCCTAACCTTGTTATCGCCACTGCAGATGGCAACGAACCTTACGTTGTCGAGTTGCTGGAAGAGGCGGGCATCCCTGTGTATGTGGTAAACCCCAGAGACATAGAGGAGGTAATCTCTACAATAGGGAAGATTGGTGAGCTTTGTGGAGTTGAAAGCCGGGCCCGTAAACTGTGCAAGGCCTTGGATGAGAGGCTATCGGCAGTGAAGAAAAAGGTCGCAGGACTTAGAAAACCCCTTGTCTTCTTGCAGATCAATTTGAGGCCCATCATGTCGGTGAACAGAAACACGTTTCATCATGATGTAATCCAAACCGCGGGCGGTATAAATATGACAGCTGACCTCGCATCCACTTATCCAAGAATAAGCCTGGAAGAAGTCTTGAAAAGAAAGCCGGAGGTGATCCTGATCTCCTGCATGGCCCGGGGCGGAAGATTTAAAAAGGCCTTGGAAAGATGGATGAAATGGACGGATATACCAGCAGTGAAGAATAACAGGGTGCATCTGGTCGACTCAGACCTGCTGGACAGGCCTTCGCCACGCCTCCTGGATGGTCTTGAAGTGGTCGCCCAACTCTTGCACCCAGAATTGGATTGGTGAAGCAAAAAAATGGCCGTTTCCACTAAACCTGTCAACCTCATAAGAGTAATCAAGGTCTCTGGCCTCATGACCCTTTTACTCTTGTTGGGAATACTTGGAGCCTTGTTACTTGGCACTGCGGAAGTTGGATTCCGGGACCTGCTGGATCTCCTTTCAGGAGCGGAAGCCAAGGACCAGATGAGTTACCTTATCATCTTCAAGATCAGGCTGCCAAGGATAATTCTTGCGGGGCTAGCCGGCTTTTCCCTTTCTGTTGGTGGAGCTGTATTTCAGGCCATCTTGCGTAACCCCCTTGCAGAGCCATTCATCTTGGGGGTGTCCAGTGGAGCTGCGTTCGGCGCAGTGCTGGGAATAACAGCAGGCTTAGGGTTTGGTTTTGGCATACCTGCTTGCGCCTTTGCAGGAGCCCTAACTACTGTAGCCATTGTGATGATGATTGCCAGGCGGAAGATGGGGATGGAGTCTGCCACAACCCTGCTTGCAGGAGTCATCGTAAATGCCTTTTTTACGGCCATTATAATGTTTTTTGTGGCAACCTCCACTGATGATCGGCTTCATACCATGCTTTTTTGGCTTTACGGCGATCTGTCCCAGAGCAGGATGAGCGAATCATTGGTGGCCCTGCCGGTGGTGGCCACAGGCTTTTTTCTGCTTTACGCATTTGCAAGGCACTTGAACCTCATGGCCATGGGTGAAGAGGCAGCCCTTCACATGGGAGTGGACGTGGAAAAGGCAAAGATATACTGTTTTGTTGCTGTATCCCTCATCACTGGCCTGATCGTCTCTTTTACCGGGCTCATAGGTTTCGTGGGCCTGATAGTGCCTCACATATTGCGCATGATCATTGGTCCTGACCACCGCCTCCTTTTGCCGGCATCAGGGCTTGGAGGGGCGCTTTTCCTAATATGGGCAGATACCCTTGCCCGCACCTTGGTTCAACCCTCTGAGCTCCCTGTGGGAGTAATAACAGCAGCCATGGGAGCCCCTTTCTTCATTTACCTGCTGCGGAAAAAGGGGGGAGGGCATTGGCACTGATAAGGCTCTCTGATGTAAGTTACACCTATGGAGCGGGGTACGCCCTCCAGGGCATCAATATGGCTGCAAGGAAGGGCGAGTTGGTAGGAATTATCGGGCCCAATGGGTCAGGTAAAAGCACCCTTTTCAAAATCATAGACGGGCTATTGCGGCCGTCTCAAGGAGTGGTCTATCTGGCAGGCCTTCCTTTGGCCCGTAAGACAAGAAAGCAAATTGCAGGCCAGGTCGCAATGGTTCCTCAAGAGAACTATTTCCTATTTCCCTTTTCAGTCAAGGAAGTAGTTCTGATGGGAAGGTTCCCTCACAAGGGGATCTTTCAGTTTGAAGGAGATACTGACCTCAAAATAGCCCAAGAGGCCATGGAGCTCAGTAAGTGTGATCACCTTGGGGACCGTTCTATTCACGAACTCTCAGGAGGGGAGAGACAAAGGGTGCTTATCGCAAGGGCTCTTGCCCAAGAGCCCCAGGTGCTGCTAATGGATGAGCCCACCACGTTTCTCGACATCAGGTTCAGAAAGGAGTTTTTCGAGCTCGTCTCCTCGTTGTGTAGCCAGAGGGGACTTTGCTCTTTGGTGATAAGCCATGACATAGATCTGGCCTCCATGTATTGCCACAGGATAATCATGCTCAAAGAGGGCCGTATCTATGCTGAGGGCTCACCAACGGAGGTAGTCACATCTGAAAACATAGGGGAGGTGTTTGGGTGTCCTGTTCTGGTTGACAAGAACCCTGTCACCCAAACTCCGAGGGTAAATATTATTTAGAAGATTGAAGATGCTGTTGAAACGGGAGGATAGGTGTTTCATATGTGGTTGATATTTCAAAAAGGCGGCCCTGTCATGTACCCGCTCCTTTTCTGCTCCATAGTATCGCTTGGGGTGGTTATTGAGAGGATATTCTTTTGGCTGAGAGAAGGAATGAGGAGGAATCAGCCTCTAGTTGATGAGGTCTTGAGCCTGTGTGAAAAGGGGCGGTGGGAGGATGTGAAGGAGAAGGTGGCTGGTTCAAAGGACTATGTGATACGCGTGCTGGTTGCCGGGATACTCCACAGGAGATTCTCCATGGCAAAGGCCATGGAAGCTGCCGCCACCGACGAGATCAAACGCATGCAACGTTTCATGGGTATCCTGGATACAATGATCACCGTTGCCCCCTTATTAGGGATCTTTGGTACCGTATTGGGCATTATTACTTCTTTTGAGCTTCTGGGCTCCTCAGGAATCCAGCACCCTGAAGCAGTCACTTCGGGTATTGCTCAAGCACTTATTACCACGGCAACCGGCCTTGGGATCGCCATCCTTACCGTATTTCCTTACAACTATTTCAATTCCAAAGTGGAAGTGGCTGCAATCACCATAGAAAAATACGCAACCAGCCTGGAGATCGTGTATGAAAAGCTAAGCCAGCCAGGGGGAGAAAAAAAATGAAGGTGAATGTTGCCCTGCGCAAAAAACCCCGAATAGAAATGCTCCCGCTGATTGATATAGTATTTTTGCTCCTGGTGTTCTTTATTTATGCAATGCTGTCCATGGCAGTCCACCACTCCCTCCCGGTGAATCTGCCACAGTCAAGAACAGCTTCTTTAGACAAGGCCGATATGATTTCAGTCACTCTTAATGCAGACGGCTCGGTGTTTGTGAACCAACGGGAAGTAAGCCTGGAGGACTTGGACAAGGCCTTGAGGGATTTGAAAGAGGCTCGCCGTGGTGTGGCGCTTTTTGCAGATCGGTCCGTCACATACCAGTTGCTCTTCCGTGCGCTAGACAAGATCCGGATGGCGGGCTTGGTTAAGGTATCTCTCCAAGCTGAACAAGAGGAATCAAGGTGAAGGGCTTGGTTCTTTCAATCATCCTGGCCATCCTTATACATGGCGCACTCCTGCTTGCAGGAAACAGGCTCTTGCTTACAAAAGGACCGCCTTCCAAGAGGCCCAAAAGTATCACCATGGCCCTCGTCGCCCTCAAAAGGCCCTCCCCTCCATCTACTAAAGCCCAACTTTCTCCCCCTCCTCCCCCCAAACCAGGGCCCCATGGCATACATCAATTGCCCAAAATACATCCTATCAAAAAAAAGAAGGCGCCATCAATTCCCCAAAAAAGGCATATCCATCCCAAGCTCGGCTCTCCCCGCCCCAAAAGGGCAATGACACCCAGGAAGCGCCCCTCTCCATCCCATTCTCCCTCCGCCCTCACAAGGCCCAAAGCGCCTTCCCCAGCCCTCCGGCCACCCAAACAAAAGGCACCATTGTTCCAGCCCTCAAAGACTAAACCGGTTCCGGATAAGGGAGGCGACAGCCCCGCGGCTGAAACCCACAGCCAGGCACCATCATCTCCAGCAGTCTCAAGCTCTGTGCTCCCTAAAGGTCTCAGATTGGCGCGCCCCCGCTACTTGGTGAATAGGCGGCCGCCTTATCCACTGCTTGCAAGGCGCAGGGGGTACCAGGGAACTGTTGTATTAAAGGTGCTTGTGACACGGGAAGGAAAGGTTTCAAAGCTCGAGGTGGAAAAATCAAGTGGATACAAGATCCTTGACAAGGCCGCCATGAGAGCGGTCAAAAGCTGGCTCTTTGACCCAGGCCTCAGGAATGGCAAAAGGGTGGAGATGTGGGTCAGAGTTCCCATTTGCTTCAGACTCCAGTGACCCTTTTTGGCTGTTAAAGGATGGCTCTCCGTCGTCGTGACTACCCAATTCACTTGACACTATTATTAGTTACAAATATGAAGACCCCTTGGGAGAATCAGTTTCTTCCTGGAGGGAAAACTTAAAGGAGGATAAGGCAAAAATGAAGCCCTGTGCCCTTATAGTGGCAACCATGGATACAAAGGCCCGGGAAACCCTCTTCCTGAAAGAATGCCTTGAGAGCCAAGATGTGGATGTGATGATCCTGGATGCAGGCATAAAAGGAGGCAGCCCTGTGCCCGTGGATATAACAAGAGACCGGGTGGCTGCTTCTGCAGGTACAAGCATTGCTGAGGTTCAGGGAATAAGAGGGGAAGGGGTTGCCCTTAATACCATGATCAGGGGGGCCGTAAAGCTTGCCCAGGCTTTGATTGATGAAGGAAAGATCGAGGGAGTTATCGGGTTAGGGGGATCTATGGGCACGACCCTTGGCACCGCCGTGATGAGGGCCCTGCCCCTCGGTTTCCCAAAGGTAATGGTCACCACCATGGCCTCCCGGAATACCCGCCCATTCGTTGGGACGAAAGATATCCTCATGCTCCATTCAGTATGCGATCTGGCAGGCCTTAACAAGATTACAAGATCTGTTCTCACAAACGGGGCATTGGCCCTTGCGGGCATGGTGACAGGCAAAAGGGCCAAACAACATCTTCAAACTCCCGGCAATATCCCTACTGTTGCCATATCCACACTTGGTACTACTGAGAGGTGTGTGTCGCTTGTTAGGGAGGAACTTGAGCAAGAAGGAAACGAAGTGGTCACCTTCCACACCGTGGGATCTGGTGGGCAAGCAATGGATGAATTTATCCAAGAACAGGATGTCAAATTAGTACTGGAGATTTCTTTGCATGAGCTGGCAGATCACAGATTTGGAGGGGATTATGATGCAGGGCCTAATAGGGCGATGGCAGCCCTTGAGAAAGGGGTTCCCGCCATACTTGTGCCAGGCAATATAGATTTCCTTGTGACAGGACCTCTAGAGAGCGCAAAAAAGCGTTTTCCAGGCAGGCCCTTTCACATTCACAATTCCGCTATTACGGTGGTAAGGGCCTCTGCAGAGGAAATGAAAGAATTGGCCCGCCTATTGGCAGATATGGCCAAGAGGGCCCGAGGGCCGGTTGCCTTTGTAATACCCCTTGGAGGATTCTCTGCCTTCGACAGCCCTAACGGCCCACTGGAAGACAAAGGGGCAAGGCATGCCTTTAGCGAGGAACTGAAAAGTTCTCTTCCTCCCCACATTGAGCTTATGGAATCAGAATACCACATAAATGACACCGCCTTTGTCTCCCAGCTCCTCGGAGCAGCCACAAAAATGATCTGTGAAAGTGGCGTGACCTGTTAATTGCTGGTTTGACAGGTCGGAGGGCATGGAATGAAAAAAGTGAATAACATGAAACAAAGGGGGGAGCAAAGGAAACAGCACCTGGAGCCTGGCTCTCCTGTCACATCCTTGATATTGGCTGCGGGCAGAGGAAGCCGCATGAAGGATTATGATGGAAACAAGGCCCTTCTGCCCCTGATCCCTCAAAACGGCCCCTATCGAGGGACCCATACCATTTTGGAAAACATCGTGCAAAACTTGCCACAAGGCCACCGTATCGCAGTAGTGCACCATAGAAAAGAGGATGTAATCTCCTGTGCCGCTAAATTCGGGCTGTTGTTCGTGGAGCAGCCTGTGCTGGACGGCACAGGGGGAGCGTTATTGGCAGCCAGTTCCCTGCTTGAGCGTTTGGATTGGGAGAGGCTTATTATCACCATGGGAGATGTCCCTTTTGTCAGGAGGCAGACCTATTTACAGCTAATAGAAGCCTTGGATGAGTGGCCTATGGTGGTTTTGGGTTTCAAGACCAATGAGAGAAGACAATATGGACTCCTTGAAACGCAGGGCCCACGGGTAAGAAAAATAGTTGAATGGAAATATTGGAAGGATTATGACCAGGAGCAGATGAAGCATCTCTCTGTTTGTAATTCTGGTATTTACTCCATCAAGCGGGATGCCCTTTTTTGCTACCTCCCGCTTCTTCGCACATCAGCCCACCAAGTTACAAAGCAGGTAAATGGGGTATGGAAGACCTTCCCTGAGTATTTTATCACTGATCTGGTAGAACTCATGGCTAGGGACGGAATCCCTCCGGGTTACATACTCGCCCAAGACGAAATCGAAGTCATGGGTGTTGATGACCTGGAGGCCCTCAAAAAGGCCCAATACATTTTTGCGAAAAGAAAAGCAGGTAATCCAGCCCCCTTCAAGAACGGCTGTTGAGGATTTTGGCTAGTTGTTCCAGGTCCTTGGCATGGCCCAG
>JAMOVZ010000034.1 GCA_027061865.1 Desulfobacterales bacterium | reverse complement strand
CGGACAATATCATACCGAGTCCCTACAAGCTGGATCACCTGTTTTGCAAATCCTTCACCCATCTCGTTTAGGAGCCAGAGCTTTTTCAAGGGAGAAGGAAATCCCCTCAACCTTGCCTCATCCAGGCGGTTTTGCACCAGAGAGCCCAGGACTCGAGCGAATTCCTCCCTCTTTTGTCCAGCCCCATCAAGGATATCGCCGTATAATTCTTGACAACGAGAGGCCTTCGAATCATCCAACAGGGAAAACGCTTTGCTCAAAGACAAGCCGCTAGCGGTCTTGGTCTCTGAAACAAGCCCCCGGTATCGGCTCAACAACTCTTCTCTCCGCCTTAGGAGGGCCTTCCATTTTGATACCCCCTTGGCATCTTTGGGCTGGTGGGAAACCAGGGCCGCCAATTTCTTCAACCAACGCTTATAAGGCCTCAGGGGCGGGCAGGTTTTAAACCATCCAGGTGGAATCCCATCGCCGGGGGTCAGCCTTGCCTCCACCTTCCTGAGCCTCTCTTTTACTTCAATCCATCTTTCCCTTACCTGATGATAGAGTTCCTTGGCAGTGGGATCAGTAACATGGCAATAGAGGCAGAGTTCAGCATAGGTATAAGCCCTAAGGGACAGGGAGAGGACCTCCTCGTATTCCTTTATCAAACTCAGGAACTCATAAGGATCTTGCGATATCGGCCTGGAACTCCCGGAGAGGGCCTCTGCCATTTGAAGAGCGGCATTGAGATCTCGGGAGATTGCAGGATCGTCCGGGCCTGAATACAAGGGGCTTAGGTCCCACTTATAGTTCATCAGAAGTTCATTCCTCTTCCCTGAAGACCTCACCTTCCCCAGGATAGACCGCCCTCTTGTTCACGGGAGTCGGAGACAAGGGCTCAGGCCAATGCCCAGGTTGTGGCTCCGGGCCTTCCAGGGTGATTGGGGAGGGATGGCGATCCTTCATCTTGGGTGTTTTCCTGGGGTCAAACTCAGGCACGGGGGCGCTGAATTCAATCGGGATGTTGTTGGGATCAAAGGTATAGATGGAGTGGATAAAGCCGTGATCCACCACCTCAGAGACCCAGAAGCCTGCAGCCTCCAACTTGTCTTTCAACCTCCAGAGGTCGTCATCGCTTTCGACTTCAAATGAGACATGGTCAAAGGCAAAGGGGCCTTTTACTGGCACACCGTGATCCTTTTCTCGGATCTTTTTGACCCCGGGCCACTCAAAAAACGCCACCATATCATGCTCAGAAATCTCAAAGAAATAGTGCCTGTAGCCCTCTTTTCCAAGCCCGACTATGAGCCGCATCCCCAAGAGGTCCCGCCAGAACCGAACTGTTTTGTCCATGTCGGGGGTAACGAGAGCCAAATGATTGACCCCCGTGTACTTGACTCTTTTCATCCTCATACCTCGAATCAATTCTTCTAAAGCCTTGATGCCGCCTTCTGGTCTAAAAGCCAGATCACCCGCCCTCCTTTAAGGCTAACCCTGGTTGCAGGGAGGCTGCCCTCCTTATCTACCAGCGCCCTTTTTACGATATCCGCCTTCCCGCGGCCAGAGGCCATAATGACTACCATTGCGGCCTGATTTATAAGGGGGAGGGTCATGGTCACCCTTTGTAGAAGCGGATTTCCCCCTTTTGAAATGGCAACCCATTTATTCCTCTCCTCCAGGGCAGAAGAGCCTGGGAACAGGGATGCAACATGGCCGTCGGTGCCGATTCCCAGGAACACCAGGTCCAAAAGAGGCCGGCTCTGGCTCCCTGAAAAAAGGGCCCTTTTCAGTTCGGCCTCATAGGCCTTCGCCGCCGCCTCTGGCCTGCCCTTTACTGGGATAGGGTGTATATTTTTCCTGGGCAAGGGGACCTTGGATACAAAGTCTCTCTTTGCTGCTCCGTAATTACTGAAATTACTTTCATAAGGCACGAGCCGCTCGTCGGCCCAAAAGATGTGGGTGTTTTCCCAAGGCGCTTTGAAGCCTAAATCTTCTTGAGCCAAAAGGGCGTGCATGGCCCTCGGTGTATTCCCCCCTGAAATCGCCACCCTGAACTCTCCCCACCTCTTCTCCGATAGGCTTGCCGATTCCACAAGGAGCCTGGCCCCCCTGAGAGCCAAGAAAGCATGGTCTGGCTCCACAATGATATGAAATCCCGGCCCTTGCCTCAATGAGTTCATCCCTTGACGCCCCTTCACCACTCTACTAACATGGAAACTCGCTGGATGACAACACGTAACTCTTTCATGGAGGGATGGGAAATGGGGGAGCAAGTGGAAAGAGACCTTGCCATTGCTTTTGCAGCCGAATCAAAGGCCTCCATTCGAAATGAGGCCTTTGCCAGAAAGGCGGAGGCCGAAGGCTACCACCAGATGGCACGCCTCTTCCGGGCAGTCTCCGAAGCAGAGGCCGTGCATGCCAGGCGCTACCTTCGCCTAATGCGGGGCAAGATTGGCACCACTGAGGAGAACCTGAAGGCCGCCTTTGAAAACGAGATAAAGGCCAATGTGGATGAATACCCTAAGCTCATCAAGCATGCCTCTGATGAAGGCCACTCCAGCGCGTTTCGCGCCTTTAGCCAGTCCAGGGACGTGGAAAACAGACACGCCGAACTCTACAAGAAGGCCATGACCGATATGCTTTCAGAGCGAAGCACAGACTATTATGTCTGCCAGGTGTGCGGCTACATCAGCGAGGACGAGCCGCCTGAAAAATGTCCTGTATGCGGGGCCTTAAAGGCCAAGTTCAAGCTGGTAAAGTAGTCTGACTCCGTTCACTGCCACTGGATCTTATAAAGGGGAGCCAACTTTTCTGGACTCAGTCCAAGGAGGAGACCACCAACTATAACCTGATTAATTAAGGTTGTCTTCAGCACCCCTAACTTTAACCATCTCCTTGAAGATGTAATCACGGGGAGCTTTGAGATCCTCACCTTTCCTAGTTTTTTTAATTTTCTTACCATAAAAAAGTCTTCTGCCAACGAAACCGCGGGGAAACCGCCCACTTGCTCAAATATTTTTCTCGGCATAAAAAGGGCCTGATCCCCATAGGGCATGTTAAACAGCAAACACCTGACATGTGTGTTGAATTCCACGAGCCTAAGGAGGAGGGTTCGCACATCTAAGCGAAACCGGAAGGCCCCTGCCGCTGTATTGCGGGCAAGCAACAGGTTAAACACCTCTCTCTCATAACCAGGGGGGAGCATGGTATCGGCGTGCACAAAAATCAGAACCCTGCCCTTGGAATGCTTGGCACCAAGGTTTTGTTGAATCGCCCGCCCCTTCTCGCCCATGAGGACTGATGCGCCCAAATCCCTGGCAATCTGTGCGGTCCCGTCAGTGCTTCCCCCATCCACCACCACAATCTCAGCATCCTGGCTCTGTGAAGCCTCAATGCTCTTTGAGATGGCTTGGGTCTCGTTGAGGGCAGGGATTATCACAGAAATATAGGGGCGGTCAAAACCATGGGAATTTCCAAGAAGATATAGATCTGAAGGGCTGTCGACATCAGGCAAGGTCTCAAGCAATTGGAACTTCAGCCCCGCCTTCTTGATCCTCTCAATGGTTTCTCCCAGCACCCTGTCGGATCCCCAGCTCACTCCAGAGAAGATGTCCCTGAGGGCCTTCATACCCACTGCCCAATAGCCTCCATCCTTACTGGGCCCTATCACCACATCATGGCCGGCTGGCATTTCAAATCCCTGGCTAAGGTGGTGCTCATCCAGTGAGGGTATGTCAGTCCCTATAAGAAGGACCCTCCTGAAGCCCTGTTGGAATGCCTTTTCAAACGCCTTGTATATCTTCTGGCCCAAATTGCCCTTGACCTGGGGCGAGTATTTTATATGGGTGCCAAGCCAGGCACGCATTCGGCCCTTATCTCCTCCCTCGAAGCAGACCTCAAGCGCCACCCCTGCCTTTTTGGCAAATTGCGTGGCCTTGGAAATGGTCTTTTCAGCAAGAATGCGGTGGAGTTCCGCTGCCCCCACCGGCCCGAGGGCAGGAATGAGGCGTGTTTTT
>JAMOVZ010000033.1 GCA_027061865.1 Desulfobacterales bacterium | reverse complement strand
TGCCTTTGGAAATCCGCCCACCGTGATCCTTGGACCCGGTGAGCCTGAGATGGCGCACAAAACAGATGAGTATTGTTATATTTCTAAGCTAGAGGAGGCCACTGAAATTTATTGGAAGATTATTGAAAAATGGTGTCTTGGATAAACAGAGAAAGGATTTTAAAAGCAAGTCCATACCTTCTGGAGGAGCTTGAGGACAAAGATCAAAAGGACTCCGCCAAATATACGCCGCACTGTTTTCCCCTTTAACTTTTCTGTCATTATGCGGGAGCCCACTTGACCTCCGGCAAAAGAGAAGACCGCTGCACCCATTATGAATTTCCAATCCACCTCCCCAAGTGAGACGTGTGCCACGAATCCGGTTGCTGAAGAAAAGACCACTATGAACATGGAGGTAGCAGCGGCGGTCTTGGTGGGGACTTTTAAGACATATATAAGAAGCGGCACGATGAAGACTCCTCCTCCTATTCCCAAAAGCCCTGCTATCAGGCCCACAAGGGCACCAATTAATGCCCCTCCGGCGACCCTTTGAAAGGTGCTCAATTCCTTTGGAGCAGCCTCTATACTTTTCGAAAAAAGCATCCTGAGGGCAGCTATAAAGACAACTGCTGCCAACAGCGCCATAAATATACAAAGGTTAACCAAATGGCTTAACATGGCTCCAAAAGGAGCCGCTATTGCTGAGGAAACTATCAGGGGAAGTGCAAGTGGGAGATCCACCATCCTTTTCCGCATGTAAGTGATACTGGCCGAGGCTGCTGCCACGGCATTGAGAAAGAGAGAGGCAGACAGTGCTGTACTCAAAGGGAATTCAAGAAGAATGAAAAGGGGGGAAAAAATCAATCCTCCCCCCAAACCCACCATGGTTAGAATAAAAGAAGAGAAAAAGACGATGGCAAAGATAAGGGCCAGGGACATCAGGAATTCTTTTTCTCTTGTTGTTCTACACAGGGATGATGCGATTCATCACCATGACATTCCTTGATCTGTTCCGCACTACACTGATGTGGAGCCATCTTGAGTCTTTCAGGATACTGGCACCCGCCCTTGTCTTGACAACACATTGGATCCCCACCTCCTCTCTAATCAATTTATGATGTCTTACAACCAACACTTCAAAAGCCTACAGAGTTATCCTTTGCATGTCAAGATACTATGAGTGCCAGTGCGGCGGTCATCCCCTTGGTTATTGCCCCTTGCACAGGGCCTGATTCCACCGTATAATTGTTTTGTGGCTGTTGACTCTCCGCTGGATATCCCCGGTGTCCAAAAGAACCTCATTGCTTCCTCTTAATGCCACCAGGAGACCTGCTGAGTCTTTGTGAATAAAGGCCACGGCGCGAGTGATTCATCTGTTTTTATGAGGCTTCGGGAAATTAGCCGCAAAATCAGGAGAACTAATCATGGGCAATTCAGATAATGACCTAGGGCAAAGAGTCTTGGATATCTATGACTACATTCAAGACAACCTCTATTTTAATAGGCCTGACCTTCAAATAAACGGCCGTGAGTTCAACTCCACCTTGCTTTTCGGCCTGCTAACAGCTCTCTGCCAAGGCAAGGAGCTTATCATTGGGGAGCCAGGCCTTGGAAAAACCACATCTGCGGAATATATCTGCTCCCTTCTTTACGGCTTCCCCCTTGGAGTGATTTGGGCATCAGAGGTTTCCGGCCATCCGGAGCAGACAGAGGAAAAGGTCATCGGGAGGCCCGACCTGGGAAGGCTAAACCAGGGCGAAGAGGTGGTTGTTTGGTCCTATTTTGTACTGTTGCCGGTAAAGATTGTAGATGAGATCAACAGGCTCCCCGAGACCAAGCAGAGCATGATCCTTGATGGTGTGGACCGCGGCAATTGGGAATATCTCAATGATGCCATCATAAATGATGAATACTGCCTGTTCGCTACCGCTAATTATCAGGACAGAGGCACAAATACCATTATTGCACCCCTGGTAGATCGATTCGATGTAATGGTGGAATCCAAACACCCGGGTCCCAATCTAGCCTATTTAATAGGCTCTGATGGCGCCTCTGATGGGCACCTTAGGGATGAGGCCTTGGAGGCAAGGTTTCACAGTGTCCTTAGTAAAAGGCTCCCTTACGGGCGGTTGTCAGAAGAGCTTGAGTCTCTGTGTTCCCAGTTCTCCCAAGCAGTAGAAGGCAGGACCGGCGTGCGCCCCCTCTCAAAAGGCGAACGGGCGGAGCTTAGGGTACAGATGGGAAAAATTCCATTTGACCTAGACTTCAACGCCTTTTTCAGAGTGGTGCTCTCCGAGCTTTCCTTTTGCCGCAAGTACGGACAAAAACGCTCCCACGAAGACTGCGAGCAAGGCTGCCACTTCACCAATTATCTGTGCCATTCCATAAGGAACTGCGTGTCCAACCGCCTGCCCTTAAGTGTCCGTAAATTCTCCCAAGCCCTCGCCTGGCTGTTGGGAGCCCAAGAGGCGGGTCTTGAGCACCTAAGGCTCATCCTGCCATTTATCTTGGCTCACAGGATACAATGGAAAGAGGACGCAGTGGTAAAAAAAGAAAAGGAGGCCCGGACCGACCCCCTAGATGTCCACATGGCAAAGGAAGCGGTGCGCGAAATGCACAGGCGCTTTATGGAGCAAGGGGATCAAATAAAGAACGCTCTCGCAGTGGCTTGCAGGATTGCAGATGGCGAGCCCATGGAACCGATAGAGGGCGACCATCCTCTTTACTGGGAGATTCGAAGGGATCTAGGTGAACCAGACATTAGAGGATAGGCGCACAAGATCTGGTTGGCATGGCAGTGATTCGACACGCAGACCTTACGGGGCAAAGCAAAACAGGGAGGAGTTGAGGCATGAAAAATCCCTTTTCAGATTTTCGTTCTGTGCCTTATGAAAAGAGGGAAATCCCTCTTGACAAGATCCTGAAGGACAAAGAGAAAATGATGTCACGCATCCTTGATGGATACTTGAAGCTTGTGGAAGAAGAAGCAAAGGATCTGGTATGGCTGGTCGAGCACAGCAGGGTGGCAAAGGCATACACGGCGGCGGTGGAAAATCTCCAAGGCCTTCCCTTTGACCAGGACCATATAGAAGAATTTTGCGTGGAGTTGGATAACTCACAAAAAATCCCTTACATAATCTCTGGACCAGCCGGAATCTATATATCAGCCATGATCAATCTATCTCCTGAAAGCAGGATAGTGCTTAGGGTGGAAGACTTTGATAGGACTTTCCACTTTCTCGGCTATAGGCTCCCAGCAGGAAAAACCTTGGTCATCAAGGGCAATGCTGGTGAATTCATTGGAGCCTCCCTCTCTGGAGGGAACCTGGTGGTTGAAGGATCCGTGGGAAGCTGGTGCGGAGCGGGCATGATAAAAGGAGAAATCCTGGTCACAAAATATGCGGGCCAAAATACTGGGGAGTTCATGAGAGGGGGGCAAATCCACGTTGAGGGCCGCATCCAAGGCGTGGGGCGCTCTCTTTTGGGCGGAAGGATCTACGAGCGGGGGAAACTTCTAGTGCCTCCGCACGGCCACCATATCAGGGCGATTTAAGGTAAGCAATGAACGGAAAGCTGAAAAAGATTTGGGCAAAAGTGAGAAGGGAGCATCTTTTTCCTGAATTGCCAACTCCCGCCTATGAAGATGGCCACGACAAGGTGGGTTTGGACATACAGGCAAAGAAGATTACGCTCTCAAAACAATTCGTGAGCACTATGAAAGATAAGGTTGAAGAATCCCTTGTGCTTGAAGGCCTCCTGGATCATGCCGTCTCTCATTACCTTTATTGCCCATGGGACCTTTCAACCCACCTCAAACTCTACGGGGAGGCCAAAAAAGTGCTAAAGGACAAGGAGATGGCCCAGAGGGCAGCCGACTGTTTTATGGATGTGGTGGCAGACACCTATTGCATGGCTAAAAAGGAATCGCCCATCTCCCTTATCTACCGTCACTCCGAGCGGGGGCCTTTGGATCAGGCCGTTCATTCCCTGCTTCAGCGAATCTGGGGGGTTGATCTTGGA
>JAMOVZ010000032.1 GCA_027061865.1 Desulfobacterales bacterium | reverse complement strand
AATACACAAGGGGCGAGTGTTTTCCCTGTTCCAGGACCAGATAAGGCTCCCTAACGGTGTAGAGCTTACGATAGACGTGATCCGCCACCCAGGGGCAGCCGCCATAGTCCCGCTCAAAGACCCTGACACCGTAATCCTGCTCCGCCAGTACCGCTACGCGGTTGAGCAATACCTGTGGGAAGTGCCGGCAGGCACCCTGTCAAAGAATGAAGACCCGCTCCAGTGCGCAAAGAGGGAGCTGAGGGAAGAGACCGGATTTGATGCGCACAACTGGGAGCTGCTTGGGCAGATAACCCCGCTTCCAGCCTATTCGGATGAAATCATCCACATATTCCTGGCCCATGGACTTAAGCCTGCCCGCCAAGACCTGGACCAGGACGAGATCCTGGAAGTCCATCCCGTAGCTGTGGCCGAGATTGATTCCATGATCAGATCTGGTGAAATAAAGGACTCAAAGACCATCTCCGCCTTAACCCTCATGCGCCTCCGGCCGGATGATAGCCTCAGAACCCCTCTTGCCTGAACATCCTGTAATACTGGAGGACCTTGTTTACGAACTCTTTGGTCTCCTTGATTGGGGGAATACCCCCGTGGGCTTCTACCCTGGTGGGTCCTGCGTTATAAGCTGCTATTGCTAGCTCCCGTTTAAAATTGAACCGCCTCAACAGCTCGCTTAAATACTTGGCTCCCCCCAAGATATTTTGTTCTGGGTTGAATGGGTTGGTAACTCCTACCTCTCTCGCTGTCCTGGGAATTAGTTGCGTCAGCCCTAAAGCACCTTTCTTGGAAACCGCCCTTTTATTGAATCGGGATTCAGCCATAATAAGGGCCTTAAGGAGTGCTACCTCCACTCCATATTCGGCAGCCGCCCTCTGGATTAAGGGCTCGTAAATCAGGAGCCTGTAAAAACCCCCTTCTCCGTGAGAGGCTTTATTCCGAGCAGTCTGACCAGATCGGTATTCTGGGAAGCAGATGTATCCCTCCTCTGTTTTATATCCATAAATACCTCCCAAAGAGATGGAGGTAAAAAGGAACGAATGAAGAGTTAAAAGGACTGCAATGATCCCAGCCCTCTTTATCTTTGAAACCATGCCTCTGTTTCCTCCGCGGCCTCATCTTTTTGGCGCCATGACTTTTTGGCAATGGTGGAGAGTATCCTTATTATTTCCCTGTTCTGTTCAATCATCTGATCATATTTCTTAAGCATTTCCTCATACTTAGCAAGCAGTTCCTGGTTTTGCCTATAGAGGAGTCCTAATGCCTTAGTGGTATAAAATGTGCCAAGGGCAGCCTGTCTTAGTTTGTAGTCAGAATTTACGGAACTATAAGGAGTCGGGGGTTTGGTAGCTTCGCATTGTTTCTCAAATTCCTCTAGCAATTCCTCTAGCGGATCTCCATATCCAACTCCTCTTGGACCGAGAATCAGAAAAAGCACCCCAAGTGTTATCAGTAGTTTCTTCATAGCCTTTGCCTCCACTTTCTTACCTATTTCTTGGATGGCTTGGGTGGAGCCTTGGGGACATAAACGAATTTCCAGTCACTGTAACTCTTTGCGTTTTCAAAATGAGAGTACTCTTTAGGAAATCCAGCCTGTTTGGCCGGAATCTCTTTGCTCAGGCTGAAGACCCCTTTTATCCCTCCTCTTGAATCCAAAATGAGCCCCCACCGCCCCTCCTTTGTCATCGGATCTCTATAGATTTTTCTTATATGCCTTTTCAGGATTGGAAACCTTGGATCTTTCAACAGCTCTTCCAAAGAGCTTGGGTAAGAGTTAGCCCTGCCAGAGGGAGCGCTCTCATAGAAAGAGCCAATAGCTGCCCGCAAACGGTCTCCCCTAAAAAGCAGTTCCTCCTCTTTCTCCCTTTTTACTATAGTACTCCAATATGTGCTGGCACTGGTTAAAGCAATTCCTGTAACCACCACCAGGACCAGTGCGCCAACGTAAGTAAAGCCCCTCTGTCCACCATACCTAGAATTTAGCCACCAACATCTGGACAAAAACATACAGCATCACCACTCATTGTAAGGGATGCCGTTAAGGCCTACCAAGTCGCTACCACTCTTGACATCATAGACCCCGCCTTCTTCTCCTTCGGGGGGAATAATAACCCAGGTAGTAGAAGACTTTGTAAAAGGATCTTGTGGAATTGCCCTTAAATATCGCTCCTCCACCAGCACTTCCAAGCTCTCAGGGTATTTTCCATGATCTGCATAATATTGATCAATCACATCACGCATAACAAATAGACTTCTTCTAAGAGAGGTCTCTTTGGCCCTAATGACCGCTTTTTGAAGATTGGGCTGGGCAATGGTGGCCAGAATGCCGATAATGCTAAGCACTATCATCATCTCTATAAGAGTATATCCTGGCCCTTGTGCCCTTTTCATTCTCTACCTCCAGACACTTCCCTGTTACCAGTCTTTATAATAAGTGCCATCCAGGGCCTGTTCCCCGCTCTTGCTGTAAACATCATACACATCCTGCCCCCCCCAGCTTTCGCTATCAGGGTCGTCAAAATAAGATCGCAGTCCCCACTGGCCGTCTTCTGTCATTGGATCCCGTGGGATTCTACGTAAAAACTTTATTCGATATGGAACAGGACCTTGAAGTTCCACACCTTCCACCAGCACCTCCAAAGTCTTAGGGTATCCGCTGGAAAATGGCTCTTTAGGGATCTTTCCTTCATCCGAAAGGCGCTTGTATTCATCCAAGGCCTTTCTGATGATTCTTAGGCTCCGCCTTAGCTCTATTTCCTTTGCCCTCTTATAGGTTATCTGAGAAAGGGGAAGGATGCCCATGGCGAGAATCGAAAGGATTACCATGGTGACCATCACTTCTATAAGCGTCACACCCCGGCAACTCCTCACCATGACTCCCACATCTATCCCCCAAATGCCCATGTGCGGGTGACCACATGGATATCCTGGGGAAAGATCCTCCTTTGCTTGTATTGTTCACACACAGTAAGTGCTGAGCGCAGATCTTTGAACCTTCCCACGAAGACCCGATAGAACAGCCCCTTTCCAGGTACTTTGGCAGGAATCATAAACGAATCGTATTGCTCTCTTGACAAGATGGCAAGGAACCTCTCCGCCCGTTGTTTTTCTTTGTACGATCCCACGTGAATACTATAAGGCAGTGGTAAAGGCCACAACTGATTTGGTTTCTCTTCTCCGCCCCTTTCGGAAACCACATCTCTTTGTGGCACGGTCTTGGAAACCATGGTAGGGACTTTTAATGAGGCAGACTGTCCGCCTTCCTTTGTTTCCGAGATTTGGGTTGAAGCCTTCCCCTCACTCCTTTCCTTGGAAGAAAGTGCTGTTCCGCCTGTGAGAGGGGTCTTTTTTCCCTGTGACGCTTTTTGCCTAATTTTTGTCTTCTTGGGGCCAGCATTCAGAGGATAATCTGAGTACATGCTATTTTTCCGGGCATAGTTTTCAAAGGGCTCCTCCAAGGAAAATTCCCTTTCTTTACCAGACCATATCTGAGTAACTTCTTTTCCCGGTATCTCTTGAGTCCTAATAATGATCGGGGTAATGGTCATGAGCAGATCTGTCTTTATGTTATTGGAATCCAAGTTAGAGAAAAGGTGCCCCACGCCAGGTATGTCCCCAAGGAAAGGGATCTTTCTTACGGTCTTTCTTTCCTCATCAGACAAGAGACCAGCAATAATCACAGGCTCGCCATCCCGCAACGTAAGGCTACTGGTCGCCTTGCGGGTGCGAATGGCAAATTGGGGCTCATCCACCGTTCCCAAATTAGGCCCTAGTGCACTCACCTCTACACTCAGTTTCAAGGTTATCTCATCGTGTATGTTAATATGGGGCTCCACATCCAATTTTATGCCTATATCATGGTATTGATAGTCAACTGTCACCACACCGGTGGTCTCAATCCTTCTATTGACCCTGAGCGGCACCCTTTCACCCACATGAATCTTGGCCTTTTCCCCGTCTCTCACCCTGATTTGAGGATTTGCAAGGGTCTTTGTATCTGCATCTTGCTTTAAAA
>JAMOVZ010000031.1 GCA_027061865.1 Desulfobacterales bacterium | reverse complement strand
GGTGGCACCGCCGATTGGATCTCTGGCACCTGGTGAGTGCGGGCGAGAGGCTGGGAGAGCACTAGGCGGGCTTATTCGCCCGAGGAGTAAACCCACCTGAAGCTCACGGGTCTGCAGGCTAGCGATGTGGTCCTGGGATGCAAGAACTCATCTCTCAACCTAAGCCAGCTGTAGGCCGGCTTCAGTTTGCGCAGCTTTCCGTCCTCGGGAGGCTTTGAGTAGACAGTGTGGCGGTACGATGCTTCTGTGATTCCCACATAATAGTCCTCAGCAGGATAAAGGTACCTGGCCTTAAAGAATTCGGGCAACATGTCTTCCCTCTCAGCCAAGGCCTTTATCTGGTCTTCATTTAATTGAATCAAGAAGAACTTGGACACCCCCCGCTCAGAATATTTGTACATGCAACGGGATTCACTGCTGGAGACGAACACGGTGGAGATGCAGTCAAGCTTCCTCAGGAGTTGAGCGGCAATGAGCCCGGCGGTTCGTCTTCCCCCTACGCTGTGGTGACAGCCGTAGTATTCGAACAGCTTGTTTTGAAGGATGCGGGCGACCTTGTCACCGTGCTCATAAAGGTTGTCTTTGATGTATTTGAGGTACTTTGCCAGGTCTTCTGCAGCATCTGCAATGGGCCAATCTATCTTCACATGAAAATGGGTGAGAGAGTAGCGGTTCTTTTTCTTCACAGTGGGATCCTGCTGAATAAGCAAGGCATAGTCCACGTTTATCAACTGTTCTACGAAATCCAGGAACCTGGGGTTGTCAAAGTAGCGCATGTTGAGATTGAAGCGCTTGTAAAGGGAGAAATTGGCCAAGTATTCTATATTTTTTTTGACAACCGCATTTTCTGGGAAAAACCTAATGTGGTTCTTAAATTCAGGCCCTATCACCCCTTCGCAAAATATCACTATAAAGGTGTTAAATAACTCTGATTCTTTTTCCATCTTCTTGGAGAGGGGTTTAAGCTCGCTTTTCTCCACAAAGCTGTATTCCACACCGTGTTCCAGATACTTGTAGAAAGAATCTATGAGGGATACCTTAACCAGCCTCCGCTCCAGCTCGTCTCGCAACACCTCGTAGAGGGAGCGTCTTAACTTTTCGTAGTAGCTGAGCCGTTCTCTATATCGCCACATCTCCTTGAATCTCCGCAGGGTTAAGGCCGAATGTTCTAAAGATGTTCTATTTTTGTGAAAAGTTAACAAAAATGTGATATTATAACTCAATAATACATATTAATAAAGATAAGTGTCAAGGACAAAAGAGGTTTTAGGCCCTTTGACCAGGATGATGAAAGAAGAGAAGCTGAAAGTTCTTGACATGAACGATCCGCTATTTATACTAAAATCTTTTATTTAAAAGCGGGCCGGGTGGAATTCGGCATTGCCCATCAAGCTCATAAAGTAAAGGAAAAGTATTGACCCCTTGTAGCCAATGAAGGCCAAAAGAAAGACATATTCTGTGATAGTGGACCTCACCAAGGTCCAGGACAAGGCCAAGCAGCGGGCTTTTTCCCTCCCTCCTGAATGGTGGGAGATCACTGAAGGGCCCAAATACCCACTTTTGGGCCTTGACCAAGACCTTGAGGCCGACATCACTCTCACCAAAGTGGGGAAAAGATTCGAGGTAAGGGGGAGGTTTCAGACCGTGTTGCGCCTTCAATGCGACCGTTGCCTTGAGGCCTTTAACTCCCCGTTAAACTCAATGTTTTATCTGATTTTAGAGCGCTTGCCCGAGGAGCTTGAGGCAGAAGAGGAGCATGAACTGAGTCCTGAGGAGATGGGGGTGGACTTCATTAGGGGTGACGAAGTTGATCTTACAGAAATGGTAAAAGAGCAGATATTCTTGTCCTTGCCCATGAAGGCGCTTTGCAAACAGGACTGCCTAGGGCTTTGTATTAGGTGTGGTTCCAACCTCAACCAAGGCAGCTGTAACTGCAAGGTGGAGCAAGGCCATCCTGCCTTCCAGGCGCTCAAGGCCCTCAGGCTCCAAGGTTGAGCAGGATAAAAGAGAGATCAATATCACAAAGATTACAAGGAGATCACGTGAACCATGGCCGTACCTAAAAAGAAGAAATCCAAGTCAAAAAGGGATATGCGGAGATCCCACCACCATGTGACTCTGCCCAATGTTTCCACATGTCCGCAGTGTCATGAACCCGTATTACCCCATCATGTGTGCCCAGAATGTGGGGCTTATAAAGGAAGGACAGTACTAAAAACAGAAGAGTAGGCATAATGAGAGTGGCCGTGGATGCCATGGGTGGAGACCAGGCCCCTGAGGTGGTAATTCAAGGGGCCGTGAGGGCGGTCGACACCTATCAGGTCCAGGTTATACTGGTGGGAGATAGTTCTGTCATAGAGGAGCAGCTCTCCCCCATGGACGATATTGAGGGAATAAGGGTCTATCATGCCGACGAGGCAGTGGCAATGGACGACCCCCCCCTTAAAGCCGTAAGGCACAAAAAACGCTCCTCTATCAAGGTAGCCTTTGAGCTAATCAAGAAAAAAGAGGCCGATGCAGTTGTAAGCGCTGGTAACTCCGGTGCCATACTGGCTGCAGGTATTCTCACCGTTGGCCGCATAAAGGGGGTAGCAAGGCCGGCAATTGCAGGAGTATTTCCCGCAGAGAAGTCTCCTGTGATATTAATCGATGTGGGGGCAAATGTGGATTGTAAGCCTTCGCACCTGCTTGAATTTGCCCTCATGGCAGAGGCATATGCCAGTGCATGTTTAGGGCTTCAGTACCCAAAGGTTGGGCTTTTAAGCATAGGGGAGGAGGGCGGAAAAGGTAACGAATTGGTCCGAGCCGCCCGTCCCCTTTTTGAGAAAAACGGCTTGAATTTTGTTGGAAATGTGGAAGGCCGACACATCTTTAAGGGAGATGTGGAGATAATAGTATGCGATGGATTTGTGGGCAATGTGGCCCTTAAGCTGAGCGAGGGAATGGCCGATGCGGTCAGAAATATGCTTAACCGGGAGCTTGATGCCTCTGCGCAGGGGAGGGAGTTCAAACAGATGGCAAGCGAGGCATTGGACAGATTCCATCGCGCTCTGGACTATGAGGCCTTTGGGGGCGCCCCCCTTTTGGGGCTCAATTGTGTAAGTGTGGTCTGCCACGGCGATGCCTCTCCAAGGGCCATATCTAATGCCATAGGCCTTGCCGCAAAGTATGTGGATGCCAAATTGGTGGAAAAAATCGCTTTGAAAATGAAGGGCCATGATGTAAATGGTTCACCCAGCTTGATGAATGAAAAGGGGAGTTCATAAGTATGAATGATAAAGACTCAAGAGTGGTAGTAATCACTGGGGGCTCAAAGGGGATCGGCAGGGCAGTAGCCCTGGCCTTTGCCCGGGAAAAGGCCAAGATAATAATCCTTCACTACGACCCCGACGAAAAAGCCTCCCAAGAGACCTTGAAACTCTTGGCCGAAAGGGGAATTGAGGCGGAGAGCCACAAAATAGATGTTTCGCGAAAAGAGCAGGTTGATAGCCTGTTCTCAGAATTAATAGACAGGCATGGAAGGGTGGATGTCCTGGTCAACAACGCCGGCATCACCAGGGACGCCTTTTTCATGAGGATGACCGAGGAGCAGTGGGACACGGTGCTCCAGGTGAACCTCAAGAGTGTATTTAACTGCACTCAGGCCGTGATCCGCTCCATGATGAAAAACCGCCAAGGCCATATTGTTAATGTCTCATCTGTGGTGGGGCAGATCGGCAACATCGGGCAAGCCAATTATGCCGCTTCCAAGGCAGGTGTAATGGGCCTTACCAAGAGTGTTGCAAGAGAGGTGGCCTCCCGTGGGATCCACGTCAATGCAGTGGCTCCTGGATTCATCGAAACGGATATGACGGCAGTTCTGCCCGAAAAGGTAAAGGAAGGTTTCTTGGCTCAAATCCCCTTTGGGAGGATGGGTACGGCAGAAGAGGTGGCAGAGGTGGTGTACTGGTTGTGCTCTGACGGGGCAAGCTACCTTACTGGCCAGGTGATCCATGTCAACGGCGGCATGTTCATGTAACCATTGGCCGCAAGAGCACATCAAAGACAGTTAATCAAGATCGAGGAGGTAATGGGTTCATGGCAGAGATCGAAGGAAAGGTGAAAAAGATTATTTGCGAGCAGTTAAATGTAAATGAGGAGGATGTGGTGCCAGAGGCATCCTTTGTGGATGACCTTGGTGCTGATTCTCTTGATCAGGTGGAGCTTATCATGGCAATGGAAGAGGAGTTTGATATTTCCATTCCAGATGAGGACGCGGAAAAGATTAGGACCGTTCAAGATGCAATAGATTATATCAAAAAGGCTACCGGCTAATGCCCACTCATGAGCCCCCATTGTGCTGGGGGCTCCAGGGGAGCTTTCAACAAGGAGCGTGAAGATGACCAGACGAGTAGTGGTCACGGGCCTAGGCATGGTAACCCCTCTGGGCACCGGGGTGGAGAAAAATTGGGAGATGGTCTGTGCCGGCAAAGCAGGCATAGGCCCCATTACCAAGTTCGATGCCTCCGCATTTCCCACCAGGATTGCCGGCGAGGTCAAGGACTTCAAGCCCGAAGACTTTGTGGACAAGCAACAGATCAGAAGGTTTGACATCTTCATTCACTATGCCGTGGCCTCAGCCCGTATGGCTATAGAAGACTCTGGCCTCGACATCCTGAAAACCGGCCCCCAAAGGGTTGGGTGTGTGATGGGCTCTGGCCTTGGGGGTCTGCAGATGCTGGAGCACTTTCACAAGGTCATGTTGGATCGGGGCCCTAGGCGGATCAGCCCCTTCTTTATTCCTGGCATGATTGCAAATATGGCCCCAGGACAGGTGGCAATCGAGTTCGGCGCCAAAGGCCCAAACCTCTCCATTGAGACGGCCTGTGCCGCCAGCGCCCATGCAGTGGGAGAATCATTCAGGATGGTTAAGGAAGGTATTGCTGATGTCATGATAACCGGGGGCTCTGAGGCAGTGCTCACCCCCCTTGCCTTAGGTGGATTTTGCTCCATGCGGGCGCTGTCCACCCGCAATGAGGAACCAGAAAAGGCATCACGGCCCTTTGACTTGAACCGGGACGGGTTTGTAATGGGAGAGGGGGCCGGGGTCCTGATCCTGGAGGAGATGACCCATGCCTTGGAAAGGGGTGCTCCCATTTATGCAGAGGTCATAGGCTATGGCATGAGTGCCGATGCATATCACGTGGCAGCCCCGGACCCTGAGGGGGAAGGTGCCTTTAGCTGCATGCAAATGGCTCTCAATTACGCAGGTATCAAGCCAGAAGATGTGAATTACATAAATGCCCACGGCACTTCCACACCCCTCAACGATGCCTCTGAGTGTAAGGCAATAAAGCGGCTCTTTGCAGAACACGTAAAGCGCCTGGCGGTGAGCTCCACCAAGTCCATGACAGGGCATCTTCTCGGAGGGGCAGGGGCTATAGAGTCCATTTACACGGTGCTCACCATCAAGCATGGTGTCATCCCCCCGACCATCAACTATGAAACCCCAGACCCGGAGTGCGATCTTGACTGCGTGCCCAACGAGGCGAGGCAGGCCCAGGTCAAGGTGGCCATGTCAAACTCCTTTGGATTTGGGGGGACCAATGCAAGCCTTGTATTCAAAGCCTTTGAGGAGAGCGGGGAATGAAAATAGTAATTGGCTCTGACCATGCTGGGTTTGACCTTAAGGAGGAGTGCCGGGAGTTGCTGGACAAAGGCCTGGGCCATGAAGTAGAGGACATGGGGGTGTTTGACAAGAACTCGGCTGACTATCCCCTGGTGGCACACAAGGTGGCAAGGGCGGTGGCAGAAGGCGGGTTTGACCGCGGCATCTTGATATGCGGCACCGGCATAGGCATGTCAATGGTTGCAAACCGCTACAAGGGGGTGCGCGCAGCACTCTGCCACAATGTTTACACTGCAAGGCTTTCAAGAGAGCACAACGATGCCAATATCTTGGCCATGGGAGGGCGGGTGATTGGCACGGGGTTAGCGCTTGACATGGTAAAGGCCTTTTTGGAGACGGGGTTTGAGGGGGGAAGGCACCTGAGAAGAATAGAGCAGTTCCATTCAAAAGGCATGTAGAAGAGGATAACATTGAACAACATACCGTTAAAAAAAGCTGATTCAGAGGTCTACGCAGCCATTTCCCTTGAATTGAGGCGGGAGCAGGAATGCCTTGTGCTCATCGCCTCAGAGAATTATGCAAGCAGAGCCGTGATGGAGGCCCAGGCCACAGTCCTCACCAACAAGTATGCAGAGGGCTACCCTGGGGCCAGATACTATGGGGGCTGCGAGTTTGTGGATGTGGTGGAGCGCCTGGCAGTTGAGCGGGCAAAAGCCCTTTTTAAGGCCGAATATGTCAATGTCCAGCCCCATTCAGGCTCTCAGGCCAACATGGGAGTCTACTTGGCGGCGCTGGAGCCTGGAGACCTGATGCTTGGCATGGACCTTGCCCATGGAGGGCATCTCACACATGGAAGCCCTGTGAGTTTTTCAGGCAAGGTTTATCGGGCTATCCACTATGGCGTGACGAGGGAGGATCACCGGATAGACTTTGATCAAGTAAGGGACTTGGCTAAGAAGCACCAGCCTAAAATCATAGTTGCAGGGGCAAGTGCTTACCCAAGGATCATAGATTTTCAAGCCTTCCGGGAGATCGCCGACGAGGTAGGGGCCTACCTCATGGTTGATATGGCTCACATTGCAGGCCTTGTGGCCGCCGATCTGCACCCATCCCCTGTCGGAGTGGCTGACTTCATCACCTCCACCACTCATAAAACCCTTCGGGGCCCAAGGGGCGGCTTTATACTGGCAATGGAGAAATATTCCAAAAGCCTTGACAAGGCCATTTTCCCTGGAATCCAAGGTGGACCACTCATGCATGTGATTGCGGCCAAAGCGGTGGCCTTTGGTGAGGCCATGAATGGCTCGTTTGCAGACTATCAGCGCCAAGTTGTGGTCAACGCTAAGGCTTTAGGAGATGCCCTGGCCTCTGAGGGCTTTGAGTTGATAACCGGGGGGACAGACAACCACATGGTGTTGATTGACCTCACCAACATGGGCATAACTGGCCAGGAGGCTGAAAGGGCCTTGGAAGATGTTGGAATCGCTTCCAATAAGAATGCCGTCCCTTTTGACAAGCGCCCCCCTCGAGTGACCAGCGGCCTCAGACTTGGCACCCCTGCCATGACCACAAGGGGTATGAAGGAAGGCGAGGTGCGTGAAGTGGCCCGCCTGATCTCCAACGTTCTCAAGGCCCCGAGAGATGAAGCCATCAAGAAGTCTGCCGCCCTTAAGGTGCAAGAGCTTTGCTCTGCCTATCCCATTTACGCCTGCCAAGAGGAGGGGAGCTGATTGTCCCGTCCATCTTGGCCCGAATACTTCATGAGTATTGCCAAGATGGTGGCAAAGCGCTCCACTTGTCTCAGGCGCCATGTGGGTGCCATCCTGGTGAAGGACAAAAGGATCCTGGCCACCGGGTATAACGGTGCACCTAGAGGACTCAGGCACTGCGAGGAGGTGGGTTGCATCAGGCAGGATGGGGCCATTCCCTCAGGAGAGCGACATGAGCTCTGCCGCGGCCTCCATGCAGAGCAAAACGCCATCATCCAGGCCGCCTGCCACGGGATCCAGATTGCCGGCGCCACCCTTTACTGCACCAACAGGCCTTGTGTCATATGCTCCAAGATGATCATTAATGCAGGCATCTCCAAGATATACTATGAGGAAGGGTATAATGATCCACTGGCGGCCCAAATGCTTGAAGAGGCCGGAATTGAGCTTGAGAGGATAAAGACATGAAATGCCCCTATTGTGGCGAGATCAACAACAAGGTCATTGACTCGCGCCTGAGCAAGGACGGCAGGATGATCAGGCGAAGGCGGGAGTGCATAGAGTGCAGCAGGCGCTTCACCACCTATGAGAAGCTGGAGGATCTCTTGCCCATGGTTGTAAAGAAGGACGGAAGGCGGGAGGCATTCAGCCGCGAAAAGATCATAACAGGGATCCGCAAGGCATGCCAAAAGCGGCCCATAAGCATGACCCAGATAGAGGAATTTGTGGACTCCTTAGAGCTTCACTTCCAAGATCTGGGCAAAAAGGAAATCCCCAGCTCTGAGATCGGCGAGATGGTGATAAGAACGCTTAGGGAATGGGATGAGGTGGCATATGTGAGATTTGCCTCAGTATATCGGCAGTTCAAAGATGTGCGGGAGTTCATGGCAGAGCTTGAAGAGATCTTGAGAGAAAAAAAGAAAGGGAAGGACTAGGTTAGGTGGCGGGCCGGGATGAGAAATTCATGAAGCTGGCTCTCAGACAGGCCAGAAAAGGGCTTGGAAAGACCTCGCCCAATCCGGCTGTAGGCGCCGTTATCGTAATGGGAGATGAGATCCTAGCCAAAGGATACCACCAAAAGGCGGGGGGGGCCCATGCCGAGATAGACGCCCTCGAGAAACTTGGCTCAAGGGCGCCGGGCTGCACCATGTATGTGACCCTCGAGCCTTGTAATCATTATGGAAAGACCCCGCCGTGTACAGAGGCAATTCTCAAAAGCGGCATAAAGCGCGTGGTAATCGGCATGAAGGATCCGAATCCAGGGGTCAGGGGAGGAGGGGCCGCCTATCTAGCCTCCAAAGGAGTAGAGGTGGTCACTGGCATATTGGCTGATGAGTGCAGACGATTCTACGAGGCATATGTTAAATTTGTCGAGAGTTCAACCCCGTTTGTCACTCTGAAAAGCGCCCTTACCCTCGATGGATGGACCGCCACAAGTACCGGTCATTCCCAGTGGATTACCAGCGAAGGGTCTCGAAGGCTCGTCCACACCATGAGGGCTGAGAGCGATGGCATCATGGTGGGAGTAGGGACCGTGCTCACAGATGATCCCAGCCTTACGGCCAGAAGGGGTGGAAGGCCAGGCCCGGGGCCTACACGTATTGTAGTGGATAGTCGGCTTAGAACTCCAATGAAGGCCAAAGTCTTTGAGGATCTTTCTTTTTCTCCCACCGTGGTGGTAGTGGGTGAGAAAACCGAGAAACCAAGGAAAATGGCCACACTGGAGGACCGGGGGATAAGGCTCATCAGATGCCCCACAACCCCGGATGGAAGGATTGACTTGAGGGCTCTAATGGATATATTGGGAGAGATGGACATTATGAGCCTGCTTGTTGAGGGAGGCGCAAGGATAGCAGGCTCTTTGTTCAGGGCCGGGCTCGTTGACAAGGTTCATATCTTTCTTGCTCCCAAGCTGCTTTTAGGGGGTGACGGGGTGCCCATGGCAGCAGGGCCAGGCGTCGCCCGCATGGACGAGGCCCTGCCGTTGAGGGATATTGAGATCAAAAGAGTGGAGCAGGACATAATGCTTACGGGTTATCCAGAATACTGATGTTTACAGGTCTGATCGAGGGAATAGGCAGGATAGAATCGGTCCAAAGGGTGGGTGATCACATGATACTTAAGGTGGCCCCACCCTTTGGGGCATCTGAATGTGTAAAAGGCGAAAGCATTGCCATAGATGGCGTTTGCCTTACGGTGACTGAGGTGGGTTCAAATAGGCTCAGCATGGATGTGTCCCATGAAACCCTTTCGCGTTCAACCCTTGGAAGACTCAAACCAGGGGACTTGGTGAATGTGGAAAGGGCCCTGAGGCTTGGTGACAGATTGGGGGGGCATCTGGTCCTTGGCCATGTGGACGGGATTGGAAAGATAATCGGCAAGCGACAGCGCCAGCCCTCCTGGGTTGTGCGCATAGAGCTGGATAAGTCCTTGTCCAGGTATATAATAGAAAAGGGCTCCATTGCGGTGGACGGGATAAGCTTAACGGTGAACCGCTGCAGCCCCGGCGCATTCGAAGTAAATATTATCCCTGAGACGGCAAGGCAGACCACTCTGCTTCAAAAGCGGGTGGGAGATCCAGTAAATATTGAGACAGACATGATCGGGAAGTATGTGGAGCGGCTGATCAACCGAGATGACTCGCCGCAGCGGGATTTCAACAAAAGCCAAGATGGCATAACAGAGGAGAAGCTCCTTAGATTAGGATTTGGTGACTAAAGATGGCTATAGCAAAGATAGAAGACGTATTGGAAGACTTGAGACAGGGCAAGATGATCATCCTTGTGGATGACGAAAACCGCGAAAACGAGGGTGATCTTACCATTGCGGCAGAAAAGGTGACTCCAGAGGCCATAAACTTTATGGCCAAATACGGAAGGGGTCTCATATGCCTGGCTCTGGCCCCGGAAATTGTAGATAGGCTCAAGCTTCCTCCCATGGTCTATGACAACAAGTCCCCTTACAAGACCGCCTTTACCGTGTCCATTGAAGCCCGCCATGGGGTAACCACTGGCATATCTGCACACGACAGGGCCCACACCATCCTTACCGCCATTGCTGACGATGCAAAGCCAGAGGACTTGGTCCAGCCGGGTCATGTATTTCCCCTGAGGGCACGCCGAGGGGGAGTGCTTTTTAGAACAGGGCAGACAGAAGGCTCCGTTGACCTGGCGCGGCTAGCCGGCCTCAAGCCCGCTGCTGTTATCTGCGAGATCATGAAGGATGATGGCACCATGGCCCGCATGCCGGACCTTGAAAAGTTTGCAGAAGAACACGGATTAAAAATAGCTACGGTGGCCGACATCATTGCATATAGAATGAGGACAGAGTCCTTTGTTCACAAGGCCGCAGAGACCATATTGCCTACTCCTTATGGTGAGTTTAAGGCTATTGCCTTTGTAAACGACATAGACGACTTTGAGCATCTGGCCCTTGTAAAAGGGGAGATAAGCCCTGACAAGGAGGTGCTCGTGAGGGTTCATTCCGAATGCCTTACAGGCGATGTGTTTGGCTCATACAGGTGTGACTGCGGTGAACAGCTTAGAAAGGCAATGGAGATGATCCAAAAAGAAGGGCTTGGAGTGATTCTTTATCTCCAGCAAGAAGGCAGGGGCATTGGGCTCGCCAATAAACTCAAGGCCTATTCCCTTCAGGACAAGGGACTTGACACGGTGGAGGCAAATGAGGAGCTAGGCTTTGGACCTGACCTCAGGGACTACGGGGTTGGAGCGCAGATCCTGGTGGCCCTCGGGGTTAGGAAGATGCGCCTTTTGACCAACAACCCCAAGAAGATTGTGGGGCTCGAAGGCTATGGACTCAAAGTGGTGGGAAGGGTTCCAATAGAAGTGGATCCCAGGCCTGAAAATCGAAATTATTTGATAACCAAGTGCCAAAAACTAGGCCACCTGATGAAGATATTGGAAGAGGCCGAATCAGGCAAAGCAGCCAAATAGCAAAGTGGCAGGAAGGGGGATGTTATGCCTAGGGTTTCAGAAGGAGAACTGAGCGCCAAAGGATTTAGATTTGCCCTGATAGTGAGCCGTTTTAACGACTTTGTAAGCTCCAGGCTCGTGGAAGGGGCCATTGATGCCCTGACAAGGCATGGGGCGGCAGATGATCAGCTACATATCATAAAGGTCCCAGGGGCCTTTGAAATTCCGGCAGTGGCTGGCCGACTTGCCAAGAGTGGCCGCTACGATGCGATCATTTGCCTGGGGGCGGTTATTCGGGGCTCCACTCCTCACTTCGAGTATGTGGCAGCAGAGGTCTCAAAGGGCATAGCAAGCGTTGCCCTTGACAGCGGTATCCCAGTGACCTTTGGAGTCCTTACCACCGACACTCTGGAGCAAGCCATTGAGCGGGCGGGTTCCAAGGCCGGAAACAAGGGCTGGGAGGCTGCAATGGCAGCCATTGAGATGGTCAATCTTTTTAAAGAATTAGATTAACTTTCAACTATATTTATTCAGCAAGTTTTGGAACTTTGAAAAATGGGCAAGAGGAGACGGTCCAGAGAGCTGGCCCTCCAAGTGCTTTTCCACCTTGAGTTCAGCTCGGATGAGCCAGAAAAGGCATTTGATCTCATCTGCTTGAACTTTGACACCAGGGATGCAATCAAGGAGTTTGCCTTGAGGCTGGTTCGTGGTGTGGCAGAAAAGATAGAGGAGCTGGACCGTTGGATAAGTACCGCCTCTAAGAACTGGAGGGTAGAGAGGATGTCGAGGGTGGACCGCTCCATTCTCAGGATGGCCATCTACGAGTTACTCTATTTGGATGACATCCCTCCAAAGGTCTCCATAGACGAGGCGGTGGAATTGGCAAAGAAGTACGGGAACATGGACTCTGGTGCATTCATAAACGGCATCCTTGACAATATTTATAGGCGAATAAGAGAGCAAAACGGGTTTGAAAAGAAAGGCCAGGGACAAGATTAGGGAACTCGCTACCTGAAGCAAAAACGAACATTGACCATTGACATAAGATTCACCTTCAGGCCCCTTGGCAGCTTGTGGTGCCAAGTTGGGCTTATATTTATTTGTAAGGAGCTGGTAGAGTCGGGCCAAGAGCCCTCAGGACTAGATCAGAAGACCTCCGCCTATTTACAAAATCTCGCCAGGCAAGGTTTCTGGAGGTGTGAAGAGGGAGAAGAGCTTCTGCTTGCAGGGGAAGAAAGGATAAGGGCTCAAAAATTGCTGCTCATAGGGCTTGGATCATGCGATAACGTAAACTCTCCAAGGCTTGCCGACCAAGTGAGGACATCGGCACGTGTTTTGGCCTGCATTGGCGCAAATGACATAGGGGTGAGGATGCCTCCATTTTGGGGAAGGGATGCTTATGCAGAGCTTCTAACAGATACGTGCCTTACCCTTGTAAGAGAATGGGGCGGAATAGAGAGAAAGGGCGCTGCAATAGGATCTGAATTAAAGCTGGTATATGCTGTGGATCCCACATTCTTGGAAGAGGCAGAAGAGGCCGCAACCCGGTTGAGAAAGGCCTTATCAAAGGAGCAGGCCCTAAGGTCTTCAATAATCGTGGAAGGGGTTGAATCTCCAGGCATTCAAGCACAAGAGGGATGAATAGATTTCGGAAGAAACTAACCATAAATTGCAGGAGGTCTAATATATAAAGTTATGGCTGGCAAGTACACACCCCATAAGATTGAGGAGAAATGGCAGAAGTTTTGGGAGGAGAAAAAGCTATTCAAGAGCACAGAGGATCCTTCAAAGCAAAAGTACTATCTCCTTGAGATGTTTCCTTACCCTTCTGGCAAGATCCATATGGGCCATGTTAGGAACTACACCATCGGCGATGTGGTGGCAAGATACAAGCGCATGAGGGGTTTCAATGTGCTCCATCCCATGGGGTGGGACGCTTTCGGCCTGCCTGCAGAAAATGCCGCCATAGAAAATAACATCCACCCTGCCAAGTGGACCTATGAGAATATCTCCCTTATGAAACAGCAGCTCAAGCGCATGGGCTTTAGTTATGACTGGGACAGAGAGTTTGCCACCTGTGACCCTGACTACTACCGATGGGAGCAGCTCGTCTTTTTGAAGATGTATGAGAGAGGATTGGCCTATAAGAAACGGACCCATGTAAACTGGTGTGACAAGTGCCAAAGTGTGTTGGCTAACGAACAGGTGGAAAACGGCTGCTGCTGGCGCCACACAGACCAGGAAGTCACAATCAAGGAGATGGACTCTTGGTTTTTCAAGATCACAGATTATGCTGAAGAGATCCTTGAATATTGTGACAAGCTGCCAGGGTGGCCCGAGAGGGTGCTCACCATGCAGCGAAACTGGATCGGCAAGAGCCAAGGGGCCATCATAAAATTCCCTGTGGCAGGCTCAGACCAGGTGGTGGAGGTCTTTACCACCAGGCAGGATACCCTCTATGGGGCCACATTCATGTGCTTTGCTCCGGAGCATCCCATGGTCAAGGACCTGATCAAAGGCATGCCCCAGGAAGAAGATGTCCTTCACTTTGTGGAAAAGACCCTTAAGATGGACTCTTATATGCGCACTGCAGACTACACAGAAAAAGAAGGGGTCTTCACTGGAAGGTACTGCATAAACCCAGTGACCAAAGAAGAGATACCTATCTATGTCGCCAACTTTGTCCTGGCAGAGTATGGGACAGGTGCCATCATGGCAGTGCCAGCCCATGACCAGCGCGACTTTGAGTTTGCAAAGAAGTACGGACTCCCCATCCGGGTAGTGATCCAGCCCCCTGATCAAGAGCTGAAAGAGGAAGATATGGAGGAGGCCTATGTGGGGGAGGGAATACTGGTAAATTCTGGTCCTTTTAACGGCCTAAAGAACCTTGATGCCCTGGATATGATTGCCGAGTACCTGGAGAAAAACGGCCTTGGCCAAAGGGCTGTGAGCTACAGGCTGAGGGATTGGGGAATTTCAAGGCAGCGCTATTGGGGAGCTCCCATCCCTATTATTTACTGTGATAAGTGTGGTACTGTGCCGGTGCCTGAAAGGGACCTTCCAGTGGTGCTTCCCCTGGACCTTGACATGAGGCCCCAAGGGGGGTCTCCCCTTCCATACGAACCCAGCTTCTATGAGGTGGATTGCCCTCAGTGCGGGGCTAAAGCGCGCCGAGAGACAGATACCATGGACACCTTTGTGGAGTCGTCTTGGTATTTCGTAAGATATACCTGTCCTGATTATAACAAGGGCCCGGTAGACCCGGATCGGGCGGAATACTGGATGCCTGTTGACCAGTACATAGGCGGAATTGAGCATGCCATTTTGCATCTCCTATATTCGCGTTTTTACACAAGAGTGCTCCGTGACCTGGGCTATGTGAAGATCAGCGAGCCCTTCACCAATCTCCTTACCCAAGGCATGGTCTGCAAAGAGACCCAGGAGTGCCCTAACCATGGATATCTTTATCCCGAGGAAGTGGATCAAGGAAAGTGTGTGAAGTGTGGAAGCCCGGTAAGGATGGGTCCAACGGTCAAGATGTCAAAATCCAAAAGAAATGTGGTTGACCCACAAAGGCTTATTGACCAATACGGGGCGGATACGGTCAGGATGTTCTGCCTCTTTGCAGCACCTCCTGAAAGGGATCTGGAATGGAGTGACCAAGGGGTGGAAGGGGCCTACAGGTTCCTGAACAGAGTTTGGCGCTTAGTGATTGATCATCTTGAGGCACTGAAGGGTGCAAGCCCTTACCAGGGGGAGGGGGAAGGCCTGCCTGAGGAACTCAAGAAGATTTTTCGAAAGATTCACTGGACCATCAAGAAGGTGACCAATGACATTGAGCAGCGCTTTCACTTTAATACCGCAATATCGGCGGTTATGGAGCTGGTTAATGAGATGAACCAGTTGTTGGCAGGCTCTCAAACGATGGACCAAGAGGCCTGGAGCGTGTTGCGAAGCGGGGTGGAGGCCGCTGTGGTGCTCCTCTCACCTGTTGTGCCCCACATTGCCGATGAGCTGTGGGAGGCCCTTGGCAACCAAGGAAGCTTGGTTAATGTGCAGTGGCCTTCCTATAGTGAGAAGGCCTTGGAAGAGGCAAAGCGCCTCATAGTGCTACAGGTAAATGGTAAGGTGCGAAGCAGGATAGAGGTCCCTGCATCCTTTGATGAAAAACAAATAGAGCAGGCAGCCCTTGCCGATGAGCGCATCCAGAAGTATGTGGCCGACAAAGATATAAAGAAGGTATATGTAATAAAGAAGAAGCTGGTCAATGTGGTGGTCTAGTAAGGAGAAATATCCCGGGGAAGTTTTTTTGTCATATTTGGCTTTATTGGCGGTCCTGTTTATTCATACCGCATGCGGCTACAGGTTCGTGGGCATGGAAGAGCAGGGCGCTTCAAGGAAGGAGCCTGGTGGCGCAGGGTTTCATAAAATCGCCATACCCATCTCAGAGGGCGATTCCACTTTTCCAGGTCTTGAGGCCGCCTTTACCACTGCCTTCAGAGAAGAATTTGCGAGCCGCTCGGGACTGAGGCTGGTGTCCAAAGAAGAAGCCGATGTGATCTTGGAGGCCAAAATTTCACGGATTAAAACCACTCCGAGCGCCTATTCGGTCGAGCAGTTCAACATAGGAGGCCTTGCCACAGAATACGAAACCACCAGCAAGCGGACCCTTATGGTGAGGCTTGAGGCAAGGCTTATCCACAAAGGGTCCGGGAAGGTTATTTGGAAGGATTCCCGCATAGAAGAGAGGAGTTCTTATCCGGTGGGCAAAGACCCGCTTGTCAATATCCACCATGAACGCCGGGCCTATATTGACATTGCCAAGCGCCTCGCCCGCCGTATTTTCCTGAAGACCGTAGAGCGGTTCTAAATGACAAAAGAGTTGGAGCTCCGGACCTTTTGGAGAGAACTTGAACAAGAAAAGCTCCGGCCCTTTTACCTATTTTACGGCCAGGATGAGTTCAGAAAAGAGAGGGCGCTGGAGCGCATAAAGGACATCCTTATCCCTGAATCTGCAAGAGAGCTTAATTTGCAGGTTTTTTATGCTGATGAGGCTGATCCCCTCCAGATACTAGAGACAGCCAGATCCATACCCTTTCTCTTTGACAGGCGGCTGGTGGTGGTCCGAAGGACCGATGCCTTTTCTACGAAACAGTCGGCCCACTTTCTCCCTTACCTGGACGATCCTTGCCCAAGCACCTGCTTGATATTCTTGGCAGGATCTCCTGACTTTCGCCAAGCCTTTTTCAAAAAGCTCAGGGAGTCAGGAGCATTGCTCCGTTTTGATCTCCTGCGGGACGAAGAATTGCTCCGTTGGGTCAAGGCCACGGCCAGGGAGATGAAACTTCAAATCTCTTCGCAGG
>JAMOVZ010000030.1 GCA_027061865.1 Desulfobacterales bacterium | reverse complement strand
CGCAGGATGTTATAGGCCATTTCTGCTCGAAGCCCGGTCCTGCAATGGGTTATTATCTCTTTGTCCTTAGGCAATTCGTCTAGCCTCGTGGACAGCTCATCCACTGGGATATTGACCGCCCCATCTATCATCCCTGCTGCTGCTTCAGCCCTGGTCCTTACATCCAAGATCAGTTTGTCGGCCGGGCGGGATTTGACTATATTGACAAATTCGTCGCCAGTGATCTCTCCGGGATGGGGACGAGGGATGTAAAATATAGTGGTCCTCACGAGACCTGACTGAATCGGGCCATTTTTCTTTACCCACTTCTCATAACCACCATCCAGGATGAAGACCCGCTTGTAGCCCCAACTTATTATCTCCCTTGCTATTGGGCTGAGGCCTTTAAGGTTTGTGGTTTGATCATAGAGGACTATGTATGCCTTTTTGTCCAAAGGGAATTGGGCCTTTTGCTTTACAATCTGATCGCGCGCAATTGCAACCGCGCCTTGGATATGCCCTTTTTTTGCCGCTTCCGGGCCTCTGGCATCAATGACCACCAAGTAGCCAAGCCTCTTGGAGACAAAATCGTATGTGGTAATTAGAGGATTACCGGCCTTTACCCAGGCAGGGGCACCGGCATGATAGACCCGGACATTGGTGTATCCCCACTTTTCTGCCAGCCTGGCAGCCATGGGACTGAGGACTCACCTGAAGCCTCCGCAATAGAAGATCAAAAGCCTGTTCTTGTCCTTTGGCAATTTATGTTTAAGATCCTTCATCTTGGGAAACGGTATTGAAATGGCAGTAGGAATGTGCCCTTCCTGGTACCTAATGCCGGGCCTTGCGTCCACCAGTGTGTAGCCGGCCTTTGAAGGGCCTTGTGCCACCAATTTGGCGAGCTCTTGGGTTTCGATAAGTTGTTTTTCAGGGACCTTGAACTTCGGCTTAACCACAATGTTAGTGGCTACCAAGTCGTTGCCTACTTTTTTGTAGTGAACCAGAACAGGGACAGGTCTTTTGAGCTTCTTGATACTTGGAGCATTCTTTATAGTGGTATTTTTGTCATACTTTAAGAGCACGATTTTTTTGCCCACTTTCACAGAAATGGACTTGGCCTTCCTGGAACGGCTATAGAAGTCGCCAGCCACCACATTTTTCATGCTCTTGTAATCTTCATGGCATTTAAGGCACTTTTTGAACACCATGGTATCTGGGGCCTTTGCCCCAATGGCACTCCCTCCCCAAACAAAGAAAATGAGGAAGGCCAAAGCGGCATATAATGCCCACTTGCAATGATTTTTCCCCATAATTGCACCCCCTTAATATATTTTTTTGGCTGGAACAGACCGCCTGCACCCTGAATACAGTTGCCGGATACATAGGCAATTGGCATGCCAAAAAAGCCTGTTCAGTCTTTTCTCACGCCGAATAATGGCACTGGGGCTCCATCTCTAACCTATTGTTTATATTTGAAATTAGGCGCTTTGCCCGCAATGGGCCCATCACCCGAATTTAGCTTCGTTGCCAGTTGGCTTCAGCAATATCAGCCAAGACTGTTAAATTCACCGAAACACATGTTAACTGGATGAAACTCCTTTCCTAATATGGGTTTGTGCTTTTAATTTCCTGAATGAAAAGTTATAATTTTTGAAACCTGGGCCGAAGAGTTAATAGAGAACAATCCAGGCCGCACTGACTTATGAAAGAAACTCACAGCCGCAATTGGATAATCACCTTTCTCGTTTATGCCCTTGTGTGCATCACCAGCCTTTTGATCCTCTACTGGGTGATTTACACATTTTTCCCTGAAACCTCTTCAGAACTTATTCCGGTAAGGGCTCCCCTCACTTCCAGGATTATGAGGCCCATAGAACCAGCCCCCTCCATGCACGTCAAAGGAAATGAGATCACCTTGCCACGAGACCAGGAGCTGACCTTTAACAGGGCAAGGCTCGTTTACAGGGGCCTGGAAGGGGAATGCCTCAAGATCGATGTTGCCCTCTTGGACCTGGATCCATCCTATTACTACAAGCACCGGATAAACTTAACCGAAGCCAAAAGGGGTGTGACCATTGGAGGCCAGAGGTTTAGCGTAATTGCGGCAAACAAATCGGTCCTTCGCCTCAAGCTGGCATCAACCTCCAGGCCACAAAGCTGAGGGGCCGCTCTTGCAATCCTTGGAGCCAGTTGACGCATCCCTTCACATATGTTTAAATAGTTATTGTTAAAGGAATGTTGCCCTATTTTTCCAATTAGGGCCCCTGGCCTTTTTCCTCCACTAACTCCTTCTCTTAGTACGACGGACTCATTAACTCTCTAGGCCGCCTTGAAAGACGCCTTGTGCTTGCATTTCCTCTTCAAAAGGCCACGGGCCATGGATGGTTTCAATGGCAGCGCCCACTGACCTTTGACTCCTTAGCCGGTGTCAAAGTGCTGACTAAAAACTTCGGAGGGATCAATGTAGTGGCCCGCGGCCTACAGCCCCGTTCATAACCATCTGATGGGCACCAAGCAGTGATGTTAATGTTTGGCATAAATTTAGCATAACTAATTATAATTAATACAACTCCTAAAAAGACAAAAGAGGAGGTTCCATGGCAGAGGCAGGCTCCAGTAAGTATGTGAGAAGGGCCTTTGTAAAGGGTTTGTTGAGAAGGATTTTCGCCCTGCTTGCCCTGGCAGGTCTGATTTACGGCGCAGCAGCCCTTGTCTACACCACCAAGACCATCTTCAAGGTAAAGAGAAATTATGCAGTAGTCTTGGAAAAGCTGGGAGGAGATAGAAAGGCAGTAACCGAGGTGGGCTGGCATGTTAGGCTGCCCTTCTTTACCCGTATTGAACAAGAAGTCCCCTTGATGAACCAGCGCATGTACCTCAATGGGACCATTGAACCCATGCGGATCATATCAAAAGAGAATGTGGCCCTTTGGACCTCTGCGGTGCTTACCTACAGGATTCGGGACTTACACACCTGGGCCATTGAGAATACCGATCCCCACGCCCTTCTCCAAGGCGACTACGACGGCATCGTAAAAGACATCCTTCAGGCCAAAAAGGTGGACAAACTCATCAGTGATAGGGAATCCATCAAGGAGGAAATCTTTCAAGCCTTAAAATCCAGGCCTATAAATGAAGGGGGGCCTACCCTAGAGGAGAAGTATGGCATCGAGGTAGTAAGCTTTGTCCTTAGAGAAACCCGGTTTGGGGAAAAGCTGGTGGCCGCCTCAGAAGAGAAAAAGCGAAGGGAGCTGATTGCAGAGGCTGAAAATTATGCTGCCGATCAGGAGGCAAGCAGAATAAGAAAACTCTATGCCGCATACCTTGAAAGCATCAAGGCCCTTCAGGAGGCCCTGGGCAGGCCTGATGGCTCAACTGATGTGGCGCTGTTCCACTTTCTCACTCAGCAAAAATGGGCCACTGCATACGAGAAGAACCAGGGTGGACAGAACACCATTGTAATCCAAAACACTGCTGGCACCCCTGCCATAACCCTTCCCTCTCTTCCACCCTCCCCCGGCGGCAAGCCCCAGAGCAGCAGTGGAGGCGGCCATGGCCCGTAGGATAACGCGCCAGACCGTTTATGTCCAACTCCCTGAGAGCAGGATCAGGGAGATAGAAGAATTGGTGGCCTCCTGGCCCTATGAGACAAAGGTCTTTATGCGTGCCAGGCTAAACCAATACCGCCCGCCCTCGGATCTTATAAACCGCATCTTGGACAAAATCCTCTCCCTCTTTTTGTCCACACCAAAAAAAAGGTTCGATGTCCTAAGAGATCCAGATATTCTCACCGACTGGCAAAAACGCTTTGAGATCTCAGGCCACACCAACCCTCAAGAGGCCTGGAACAAGATCCTGGAAAAAGAGCTTTCCGCCAAGGACTACATATACCTTAAGGCCTTGCTGGAAAAAGACTTGGAGGACATACATGTGCCCGAAGAGCTTGAACAGCTCTTTGAGAAGATCTACCGGGCCCACATCCGCAAGGAGTACATGGCCGATCCTGCTGTTCCAAAGGCGCCCCTGTTGCTGGTGGTGGGGCCAAGCGGCAGCGGAAAGACCTCCACAGTGACCCAGGCCATCGAAAAGGTAATATTTGCAAACAAGG
>JAMOVZ010000029.1 GCA_027061865.1 Desulfobacterales bacterium | reverse complement strand
ATGGCTATCACAGGTCCTTTTCGGCTTTTGATCTCCTGGATGTTGCTGAGCATCTTTTCGTACATCTCGTCCATGGGGGCAATGGCAACGGTGGGCATCTCAGGATTTATCAATGCGATGGGGCCGTGCTTCATCTCTCCTGCCGCGTAACCTTCTGCATGAATGTAAGAGATCTCCTTGAGTTTTAAGGCCCCTTCCATTGCAATAGGGTAGTTGTATTTACGGCCCAAGAATAACCAATTGTTGCACTGATGGTACTTCTCAGCAATCGCCTCTATGTGATGGGCCTGGGCCAGTATTTCCCGGACCTGGTCAGGAAGCGCCTGCAAAGCCCTGATAGCTGAGACCCCCTCGGTGAGAGGCAGGTTCTGGTGTCTGCCAATTAACAGGGCAAGGAGTGTAAGGATCGTCAACTGGGAGGTAAAAATCTTGGTGGAGGCGACACCAATCTCAGGGCCCGCGTGATTGTAGATCCCTGCATCGGTCTCCCGCGCAATGGAACTACCCACCACATTAACGATGCCCAGCAGCCCTGCTCCCTTTCGCCTTGCCTCCCGGATGGCGGCCAGCGTGTCGGCCGTCTCCCCTGATTGGCTCAAGGCCAGGATAAAAGTGTTGGGAGGGAAGTTTAGCTTCCTGTACCTGAACTCAGAGGCTAGCTCAACCTCGGTGTCCACCTCGGTAAGGCGCTCAAACAAATAGCGGCCCACACAACCAGCATAATAAGAAGTGCCGCAGGCCACCATTACCAGATGACGGCATTCCTTGAGCCGGTCCCACACGGGGGTGATGCCTCCAAGCTTAGGCACCCCTTCGCCCGGCTCCAGCCTCCCCCTCATGGCGTTTTCAATGGTCTCTGGCTGCTCATAGATCTCCTTGAGCATGTAGTGAGGGAAACCGTTAAGGTCTGCGTCTTCTGCCCGCCACTCCACCTCTTCAATGGGCCTCTGAATAGGCTTTGCCTGGGCAGTTGAGATGGAGAAGTCCTCTTGGGTGATAACGGCCAGCTCATTGTCCTGTAGGTGAACAACCTGAGTGGTGTGACGCACCATGGCAGAGACATCTGAGGCAGCAAAATGGCCGTCGTTGCTGATCCCGATTACAAGCGGGCTTCCCCTTCTGGCCACGACAATCATGCCAGGCACATCACGGTGAAGCACCGCAATTCCAAAGGTGCCTTCCACATCTGCCATGGCTCTCCGGACCGCCTCATCCAAATCGCCGTCAAAGTAGTATGCAATAAGATGAGCCAGGACCTCAGTGTCTGTCTCAGAGCTGAATTCCGCCCCCCTTTTTTCCAGCCTCTTCTTCAACTGGTGGTAATTTTCAATAATCCCGTTGTGCACAATGAAGACCTTCTCTTCTTGATCTGTGTGGGGATGGGCGTTTTTCTCTGACGGCTCCCCGTGAGTGGCCCACCTGGTATGGGCCATGCCTACGGTGCCTGGAAGGGAGATGGAATTTATCTTTTTTTCCAGCTCCAGGATCCGCCCCACAGCCCGGAAGCGCTTGATATGATTGTTATGCTGGATCGCAATCCCTGCAGAATCGTATCCTCTGTACTCCAGCTGCTTCAGCCCATCCATGAGAATGGGCCTTGCCTGCTTACCTCCCACATAGCAAACTATCCCGCACATCTCTACACCTCTTGATATTCACTCGAAACGGTCGCCAACCGCCCCCGCCCTCTTGGTAACTTGGAAAGCAAGGGGAGCTATTGGCCCGTTATCCTTTCCATGCCATTCATATACGGCCTGAGGGCTTTGGGGATGACCACGCTGCCATCGGCTTGCTGGTAATTCTCCAATATGGCCACTACTGTTCGCCCTACAGCCAAGCCGGAGCCGTTGAGGGTATGGACCAGCTCCGTGCCTTTGGCCCCTTTTCGCTTGAATCTTATGCCGGCCCTCCTGGCCTGGAAATCGGTAAAGTTACTGCATGAGGAGATCTCCCGGTAAACCCCTTGCCCAGGAAGCCAGACCTCCAAGTCATAGGTCTTGGCCGCGGAGAAGCCCAGGTCTCCGGTACAAAGGCACACTACCCGGTAAGGCAGCTCGAGCCTCCTTAAGATCTCTTCGGCATTTCCCGTAAGGGTCTCCAATTCTTCGTAAGATGTCTCGGGTTTGGAGAATTTGACCAATTCCACCTTGTTAAACTGGTGCTGGCGGATCAGGCCCCTCGTGTCCTTTCCATAGGAGCCTGCCTCAGAGCGGAAGCAAGGGGTATATGCCACATAGAGGATGGGAAGATCTTCTTCCCTCAAGACCTCTTCCCGGTGGATGTTGGTTACAGGGACCTCCGCCGTTGGAACCAGATACAGATCCCAGCCAGCCACCTTAAATAGGTCCTCTTCAAACTTAGGAAGCTGGCCTGTGCCTGTCATACAGGCCCTATTGACCATGAATGGAGGAAGCACCTCGGTGTAACCATGCTCTTTCGTATGGATATCCAACATAAAGTTTATAAGTGCCCTTTCCAAAAGTGCTCCAGCCCCCCTGTAAAGCGCAAATCTGGCACCAGATAGCTTTGCAGCCCTTGAAAAATCCAGAATCCCCAGTCCTTCCCCTATTTCCCAGTGGGGCCGAGGCTCAAAATCCATTTCTTTTATCTCGCCCCAGACTCGAATCTCCTGGTTATGGCTTTCATCTTCTCCAACCGGCACACTTTCATGGGGCATATTGGGGATCAGCATGAGGAGATCTCTTAATTGCCTTTCTACAGCAGCCACCCGCTTTTCAAGATCCTTAATCTCCGAAGAAACCTGCTTCATCTCAGCTATAATGGCGGAGGCATCCTCCCCCCTTTTTTTCATCTCTGCTATCTGCTCACTTACCTTGTTCCGCTTGTGCCTGAGCTCCTCAAGCACGGCCAAACCCGCACGCCTCTGCCTGTCCAACTCTTCAAAGCCAGCCATATCCAGGTCGTAGCCCCTGAGCCTGAGCATCTCTTTTACCTGTTCCAGATTGGCCCTCACGAACTTGAGATCCAGCATGTGCTTATACCTCATAGGGAAAATATTGGGATTTGAAATAAAAAATTTTTACAGGATATGACCAGTGGCGTCAAATCTTTTAATACCTCTTAATACCTCCCTTCATGGATTTGATTCAGTTGCCTTCGTCCCCTTCCAGGAAAATTCCTAGACTATAAACTTCCCCCTATGCTACCATGTATCATTCTATCATTAAGGAGCAGGGAGGGTATTCCCTCTTGATGTTTTATTAAATGGCTGTTAACACCTTCACTGACAAAGCAAATATAATTTGGCGTACGTTAAGCTCAGTAAGGCTTACCGCAGCGCTCCTGATCATATTGGCCCTGGCCTCGGTTGTGGGGACCTTCATTCCCCAAGGCGAAGAGGCCATGGAATTTGCAAGGGGCCTCAGCCCCACCACCTTGAAAATTCTAGCTACCCTCGGCCTCTTTGATATCTACCATGCCACGTGGTTCAGGGTGATTATAGGCCTCCTTGCCTTAAACTTGATAGTCTGCTCCATAGACCGGTTTCCTGGTGCATGGAAAAGATTCGCTGCAAGACCCAGGCCAGACAGGCAAAAACCATTTGAAAAGCTCCAACCTGAGCAATCCTTTCGCGCTCCGGTGCCTGTTGAGGCAGCAGCACAAAAGGTAAGAGAGCTCCTTTCCAAGAAATACGGAAAAGTCACTGAGAAGACGAACCCTGGCGCTGTTTACTTTTACTGCGACAGGGGGCGTTATTCCCATTTTGGTGTGTATATAGTTCACCTGAGTGTGTTGATCATACTTGTTGGGGCGCTGATAGGTTCCTTTTGGGGCTTTGAGGCCTTTGTAAATATCCTCGAAGGTGACCAGGTCTCCTCTGTCCATGAAAGGCGGACCCGAAGACACATACCCTTGGGCTTCACCATCAAGTGTGAGGACTTCAAGGTGGAATTCTATGAAGACGGAACTCCCAAGGAATACAGATCAGACCTTGTTTTTTTGGACAACGACAAGCCAGTGCTGAAAAAAAGCGTGCTTGTAAATCATCCCGTAAAATTCAAGGGTATCATGTTTTACCAGGCCAGTTACGGCCAAGTCATGGGCGATAGGGTTACGCTCAAGATTATAC
>JAMOVZ010000028.1 GCA_027061865.1 Desulfobacterales bacterium | reverse complement strand
AAGAGAAAAAAGTTAATGGCCTGAGTCCTTCCAGGCCTTGAGCTGGTCTTGGCAAGATTCCTTCGATTAACCAGGGTGTTGAGCAGGGAAGATTTCCCCACATTGGATCTGCCGGCAAAGGCCACTTCAGGGAGATCATGACAAGGGTACTGATTTGGGCCAAATGCTGAGGTAACAAATCTTACATCCATTTACCGGCCAGTGGTGAGGTATTGTTCAATGCGGTGGAGGCCTTCCTTTATATTCTCTAAGGAATTGGCATAAGAAAATCTCAGATACCCTTCTGCATTTTGTCCAAAGTCTATTCCCGGTGAAACTCCAACCCCTGCCCGCTCCAGTATTTCAAAGGCGAGTTTATAAGAATTCCCTGAGAGATGGCGGGCGTTGACCAGCACATAAAAGGCCCCTTGAGGCTCTACTTTCAGGCCAAAGCCCAGTTCCCTCAGCCTTTCAATCATAAATTTTCGGCGCTCATTGTAAATACCCTTCATCTTTTGGACATCTAGGCCGGCCTCCTTGAGTGCCGCTACCCCTCCCCACTGGGAGATGCTTCCTGCTGAGATGAAAAAGTTTTGCTGGAGCTTCTGAAGAGGGCGGATAAATTCCTTGGGTGCGATGATATAGCCCAAGCGCCAGCCGGTCATCGCATAGAGCTTTGAAAAGCCGTTAAGGACAAATGCCTTGCGGGTGAATTCCAGGATGCTGTGCTCGGCAGCCTCGTAAACCAGTCCGTGATAGATTTCATCTGATATTATATAAGGGCCTAGGTTTGCGATCTCCTCCATCCTCTCTGGCGACAAAAGGTTTCCTGTGGGATTGGATGGTGAATTGATGAGAATCGCCTTGGTCCTGGGGGAGATCTTTTTCTCTAAGGCCTTTGGTCTTAATTGGAACCCGTCGTCTTCATACACCTTGACAAATACGGGTAAGGCACCAACAAATCTTGCAAAATTAGGGTAGCAAGGATAATGAGGGTCCGATAATATGATCTCTTCGCCCTGCTCCAACAAGGCAGAGAAGATCAGGAACAGGGCAGGGGAGGTGCCTGAAGTTACCATGATCTGTCCTGGGTCTATCTCTACCCTGTATTTTTCGTAATAGTGCTCGCAAATTGCCTCCCTTAGCTCCAAGATCCCAAGGCTGTGAGTGTAGTGGGTGTCGCCTCTCTCCATGGCCTGGCTGGCAGCCTTGCACACGCACCGGGGGGTTGGAAAGTCTGGCTCTCCAATCTCCAGATGGATAATGTGGCGGCCGGCCCTTTCAAGGCTATGGGCCCTTTCCAACACATCCATTACTATAAAAGGAGGAATATCCTGAGCCCTCCGGGCTATATCAGCCGAGGTTATTTGAACCTTTTGAATCATCTGGCCCCTCTTTCATGATCTTTCTTTTAACTTCCTTAATAACTTTTTGGCCTCCCTTCCAAATGGGCCGTCCTTGTCCAGCTTGATCACTTCGCGTAGCTCTTTTTCTGCCTCCTTTACCAGCCCCAAGCTCAGGTAGAGCCTAGCCAAATGGAGGTGAGGCTTGGGGGCCTTGGGGGCATACCTTATGGCCTGTTTGAAGGCCTCTTCTGCTTCGTCCCACCGCTTCAGAGCTTGGTAGGCCAGGCCAAGATTGTCGTAAGCCGGGCCATAAGCCCTCAAGTGCCTGAGCGCCTTTCGATAATACTCAATTGCCTTGTGATACTCACCCTTCAGATGGTATACAGTGCCAAGATTTGTGTAGGCGATATAAGGTGTTGGGTAATAAATATTTTCAGCTGCGCGCTTGAAGCATTCGATCGCCTTGTCCCAGTTTTTTGTGAGCAGGTAGACGGTGCCCAGGTTGTTTTCTGCCTCTGGAAAATTCGGTTTCAATTCCAAGGCCTTTTTGAAGTGCTTGATCGCCTCGTCGTATTTGCCCAGGTCACGGTAGGCCAGTCCAATGGAATTTTGTATATGAGGGTTGGTGGGGTCAAGGGCCGCAGCTTCAAGTAATTCTTTGAGACCTGCCTCTAACCTGCCCTCCAAGATCAAAGAATTCCCTAACGCCTCTTTTGCCCTGGCCTTCTTTAGTTTGACCCCTGAGTCGGTCGTGGCGCAGGAGGATAAAGACAATAAAGCGATGAGCAGCACTAGTAAGGATTTGATCATTCTCATGGGCAACTCCTATATAACCTTATTCAGAGGATATTCAATGATCCCCTGGGCGCCGGCTTGAATGAGCTGTGGTATTAGCTCTCTTACCACGTCCTTGCTTACCACTACCTCCACCGACGCCCAATTGGAGTTATGAAGGCCAGCAATAGTAGGGGCATGAAGGCTGGGCAATAGATTGATTACCTTATCCATGTCCGCGGTTTGGACGTTCATCTTGAGACCCACCATGCTTTCGGCCTTAAGCGCCCCTTGGAGAAGAAGGAAGATCTGGTCAATCTTCTCTTTCTTCCAAGGATCTCTGTAAGAGTCGGGATTGGCGATGAACTGAGTGTTGGTCTGCATGAGTTCATGGATAATTTTTAGCCCGTGGGCCCTGATGGTGCTGCCGGTCTCAGTTACTTCCACCACGGCGTCGGCCAGTCCGGAGACTACCTTGGCCTCTGTGGCCCCCCAGGAAAACTCCACCTCCACGTCTATGTTTCTTTGGGCAAAATATCGTTTCGTGAAGTTGACCAGCTCAGTGGCGATCTTCTTCCCCTGGAGGTCTTCCAGGCTCTTTATGTCTGAATCGGCCCGCACGGCCAAGACCCAGCGGGCAGGGTTCTGGCTCACTTTGGAATAGATGAGATCGCCGATGACCACAACCTGGGATTCATTCTCTTCGATCCAATCCCGTCCAGTGAGCCCGGCATCCAGGGTGCCATTTTCCACATATCTGGACATCTCTTGGGCCCTGCAAATGGAGCATTCAATGGTTTCATCATTGATGTCAGGAAAGTAGCTACGGGAGTTTAAGCGAATCTTCCACCCTGATTTTTCAAAAAGATTGATGGTGGCATTTTGAAGGCTGCCTTTAGGAATTCCCAGCTTGAGCTTTCTCATCTTCCATACACCTCTCTAGGATCAAATATTTTCTCTCCAATAGTGGACAGGCTGTTACCTTCTACCTTTCTGTAAAAGCAGCTCCTGTAACCGGTGTGGCATGCAGCGCCTCCTACCTGTTCCACCTTGAAGATTATAGTGTCATTGTCGCAGTCAATCAGGATCTCCTTGATTTTTTGAACATTACCTGAGGTCGCCCCCTTGTGCCAAAGCTCGTTGCGGGAACGGCTCCAGTAATGAGCCTCTCCTGTCTCAAGGCTCTTTTCCCAGGCTTGCTCATTAATGTATGCCAGCATCAGGACCTCAAGGGTTTCTGCGTCCTGGACGATTGCGGGCAACAGTCCCCCACCCTTCGAAAAATCCAAAACGATTAAATTTTGATCATTCATTTTTCTTAATTACTCTCCAATGCTTGAAAGATATTTTTTGCTTCCCGAATCTTTTTTAGAATTCCCCTAACTTACCTGTGATCCCTCCAGAATACTCCATAGCCGCAAAGCTCTTCCAGGCTTTGTTCCAAGGGTATGCCAAGCTCAAGGGGCTGAATTTTTCCTGTCTGCAATACCGCGTAAATCAAGGAAGGCCATCTTGTGGCTTTATCCCTTGGAAACCATTAACTTTAGCACTCTTTCAATCGGGCGGCAACTTCAAAGTGCCTGGCCTGTTTGGACCTTGGCGTGGCCACCGGCCAGTTGCCCGCAGGCGGCCATTATGTCAGCGCCCTTGCTTTTCCGGATGATTGCAGTTATGTGGTTGGAGACCAGTACTTCCTGGAAACGGAGGATTTTATCCCATGGGGAAGGAGTCAAATCAAGGTCTGGATGGGGGTTTAAAGGAATGAGGTTCACCTTGGCCCGTATCCCTTTGAGAAGAGATACGAGTCTTTTTGCATCTTGGAGTGAATCATTTACTCCCTTTATAAGCACATACTCGAAAGTGATCATTCTTCGGTTTGGCAGCGGCAGGTCTCTACAAGTTTGAATAAGCGCTCGTAAAGGAAATTTATGGTTTATAGGCATGAGATAATCACGGGCTTCATTGGTAGTGGCGTTAAGTGAGATTGCAAGATTTACAGTTACGTCCCTTGAAAGGGTTTGTAT
>JAMOVZ010000027.1 GCA_027061865.1 Desulfobacterales bacterium | reverse complement strand
GGTGCCAAGCGCCTGGCGTCATATCGCAAAGGCCAGCTCCAAAGAGGACCTGTGGGAAAGGCTTTCTTCTGAAAAGCGGGCCGCAGACAATCTGAAAAAATATTTACTCCGGGTCTTGCTTGTTGGCTTCACCTCTAAGCGCCAGCTCCAATACGAAGAAAAGGTGCTGCTTGCCATAGCTGAGCGACACGGTGCAGAGCGAAAGCCAGCCCGGCACCGCGACCAATCTTGGCTGCAGAGTGCAGACTCAGTCTCCATGTGGTGGCCTACAGGGGCCTTCATGTCAGTAACAGGGCAGGTGGATAGCATTGACTGCGCCTTGAAGACTTCATCCAGGCTCCGCCGACTAAAGAAAAAATACACTCCCCCCACTCTTGATGACGATGGGGATCCGGGATGGTTCCAGTTAAACGACATGGGCCATTGCGGCTATCTTGAATTCCTGAATTACTGGGATCCATTTGACCACCATGAGGCAATTGAAAAGATCGACGAGTATTACCATGTGGCAGCCCCAAAAGAGCTTGCCAAATGTGGTGCATTGAACTTTTTCCTCCAGACAAACAGTCCTCTTTCCCTTGATGGGCCTAATTACGGGCCTAACTTCCACCATCTCGCCAGGAAAATCAAAGAACTCCTGGATCCCCAAGGCATTTCAAACCCTCCCGGCATACTGGATGCCATTGACCAAGTGATCATGAAGGCCTCCTGGCTCAGGAAACTCAAAGACTGGGAACAAGAAGATTCTTAGATACCTGCCTCATGGCTTAGTAAGGATGAGTTCGTCCCGGTGGCCAAAGCCCAGTTCATTGTTGATAAAGTAGATGCGGTAAGGGGTTAATTTGTAAAACCTCACTTTGGAGACCTTTTCCATGACATTTTTCCCTAGCTTATGGGGTGCCAACAAGAAATCAGCCACAGTGGGGAATTTCTTTATATAGGCCCTCGCAATGGCCAGGTTCTCTTTAATGCTTCCCACCTTCTCCACCACTCCATGGAGTTGGATGCCTTTGATGGCCAGCCAATTGTTATAGTCCTCATTTATGGTGGCCCCCACCTTGGGGTTCTTTGAAAGATTTTCGCTGTGCCTGCTCGCAGGACTGCTCAGATAAAATATCTCCCAGTCCCGGTTCACGTAAAATACCGTGGCAGCATGGGGACCCTCCTCCCCGGCAGTGGCCAAAGAAATGGTGTTGTGTGATGCCATGTAATCCAGGATTGCTTTCTCTAACTCAACCCTTTTCATTTCCCCGCCTGCCCCACATGTTGAATGAACAGCGAAAACCTTCTGATGGATGCTTTTTAACCTTAACCTAAAAGTCAAAATTTCGCAAAGGCCAACAAAAAGGCCACTAACTTCTTTCCTGTTAGTGGCCTCTTGGAAATCATATATCAGTGGTGCCGGAGGAGGGAGTCGAACCCTCACGGGCGCAAGGCCCACTGGATTTTGAGTCCAGCGCGTCTACCAGTTTCACCACTCCGGCTTTTTTTGGATTATAGGATATCTTCTCTTTAGGTGTCAATCAATAAGGCCTTTAAGCTATATTTTCACCCTGGCCTTTTTTGACATCTCTTCTTCCATCTCCCTTCTCAACTCCTCAAACCCGGGCTTGCCTATCAATGCAAACATGGCCTTCTTGTAAGCCTCCACCCCGGGCTGGATAAAAGGATTGTGGCCCAGGAGGTATCCGCTTATGGCTACCGATCTTTCCATCATGTAGTACACTTGTCCTATGTTGTACGCGTTTCTCCTGGGCACTTCCACTATAATACAAGGGACTCCACCCTTGTAATGGGCATAGGCAGGGCCTTCCACCACCATCCTGTTTACAAAGTTCATATCTCGACCACGCTGGGCAAGGAAATTGAGGCCATCCAAGTCTTCCTCATCCAGGGGTATGTTCAGCCTATTGTCATGTTCTTTCAAGTACAAGAAGGTCTCCAATATGTTTCTTTCTCCTTCCTGAACCATCTGGCCGTTAGCATGCAGTTTCTCAGAATAAAGGGACGGGGAGACCCACATACCATGGCCCTTGTGCCCTTCACTTTCTGGGAAGAGCTGCTCCATCCATCTGGCCACCCCGTAAAGGGCGGTGGAATTGGTGGCCACCACCTCTATCTTTTTGCCTTTTTGCCAAGCCAGATGCCGGGCCACTGCATGGGCGAGGCAGGGGTTTTGCCAAAAATCATCACTCATGCAGCGCTCCCTCATATCCTTGAAGCCTTCCACAAATTCTTCGATATCAATGCCTGCGACTGAAAGGCCCACAAGGCCCACGTCAGAGAGCACAGAAAATCTCCCCCCTATATTATCCGGCACCACAAACGTAGTGTAGCCTTTTTGCTCTGCGAGTCTCCGAAGGGCACCCTTTTTTTTATCTGTAGTTACTATGATGAGGCCTGCAGCCGCCTCCCCCCAGTTATCCTCCATCAGTTTCCTGATTATCCGGAACGCTATTGCTGTCTCAGTGGTGGTGCCAGACTTGGATATCACATTGACCCCCACCCTCTTTCCCTCCAGCATATCCAATGTGTCGCGGAAATAGTCAGGGTCCATGTTCTGCCCGAGAAAATAGATTTCAGGGACTCCACCCCTGTCCTCTCTGCTTAATTGATTGAAGTAAGTGTGAGTGAGGGCCTTGATAGTAGCCTCAATCCCTAGGTAAGAGCCTCCGATCCCCAAGGACACATAGGCATCAATCCTTGATGCCAGTTGCCTGGCAGCATCATTTATTTCAGAAATATGACTGGGTGTGATTTGCACCGGCATGTCTTGCCAGCCCGTCATGGCGATTCCCTTGTCAAAAATATCGCCCTTGTTTTCCCTCAGGAGTTGGTGGGCCTTCATTGCTTTGGGTATGAGTTTTTCAAAGTCCTCTTTAGATATAGAACCCGGCCCCGGGGCATCGAACAAATAGGTAAGATCCAGTGTAACCCTGTTCTCCCTCTTGAATGAATCCGACTTAAATGGATTTCGCTCCCCCTTGGCCCTGGCCTTTTGCACAACCACGGTCGAGTTTTCCTGTATCCCTATTAGTTTCATCCCTTCCATTGCAGCCTGCCCCCCATCTATTTGTTGGCTGAAATTTATTCCTTATCACACCAGCCCTGTTATTGCCAAAAACCCTCCTGAGAAATTTATAGTTGAAAATCACTCCCTTTTATAGAGTATCATATCATTCCTCTGAGAAAATAAAATCTTTCTTATATCGTTTGGCCTATGCTGCTGTGAAATTATTTGGGTTTTATTTAAATTACCTTAAGGGAGAGAAATAATACTTTTGGGAGGGTGGCCTGTGAGGTGTAAATGCGGCGGGCTATTGGTGTTGCTCAGGAAGTGAAGATCAGTGGTCTTGGTCTGCAAGGCTTGCGGACTAGAGCGCCCATTGAATGTGGATGACATGGATGAAGAGCTGGAAGAGCTGCTCGCCTATCTTCCTTTTGACAGAATCTAACTTGGCGGATCTTAATGAAAACCCGGTCCACACGCAGCCTGATTCAAAGCCCACATGTTTGGGCCTTTACCACCTATTTTGCCGAAGGCTTCCCCTACACCATAATCAGGATCATTTCCTCGGTCTTCTTCCGCGATATGGGTGTGAGCCTCCAAGCCATAGGGCTCACTTCCCTTTACGGCATTCCTTGGGTCCTAAAGTTCCTCTGGGGCCCCCATATCGATAAATACGGGACCAAAAGAAGCTGGATGTTGCTTATGCAGGGCAGCCTTGTCCTCCTGATAGGCATTATCTCGATCCTTGTTCCATTCCTATGGGGAATAAAGGCCATAGCACTGCTGTTACTCCTGGGGTCATTCATAGCCGCTACCCATGACATGGCCATTGACGGCTATTACATGGAGGCGCTGGACAAAAGGGGACAGGCCAAGTTTGTAGGCTACAGGGTAATGGCCTATCGCATCGCCATGATGACAGGCACTGGCATCGTGGTAACCATCGGCACCACCTTGTCTTGGCAAGGAGCCTTCTTTTGCTCCAGTTTGGTGCTGGCTGCCCTGTTTCTATATCATCTCCTTCTGCTTCCCAAGATGGAAAAATCCGGAACACCGTACCTCCAATTACTTAGACAAGCCATTGCGCCTAGACTAATTATTCCCTTGGGAGCCT
>JAMOVZ010000026.1 GCA_027061865.1 Desulfobacterales bacterium | reverse complement strand
CGGCCTGGGGAGAGGCGCTGGAGATAGTCGTAAAGGATAGTGTGACTTTAAAGGGGGATAATGTCCTTCTCGGCAAGATAGCCAGGTTCCATCCTGAGACTCACCCACTTGTCTCAAAACTTGCCCCAGTCAGACTGTGTGCATCACCCCCTCCAGGCGAGCGGCTGGTTTTGGATCACCAATACCTCATATATAAACTTGGCTCCATCCTCAGGAGGCGGAAAGAGGTTAGGGTAAAGATACCCGAAATCCTGATCCTTAACCGTTCTGCTCAAGTGGTGGACCGGGGCATTTTGAAGAGCATTTTTGCCGGATACATACACAAACATTCTCCTTGGCTTCGTGAAAATATCTCCTTTGACTCCTTTTCAGGCCCCCGTGCCGTATACCTTCCCGAAGGAAAGCTTGCTTGGAGGGTTAAAAAGAGGGGACGAGGGGCATGGTCAGGCAGGATCTCGCTGGTAGTGACCTTTTTGGTCGATGGAGAGGCGGTGAAAAAAGTCCCCATCTCCGGCAGGATAAAGGTGCGCCAAAGGGTAGTCAAGGCCTCCCGGGATTTGCCAAAAGGGCACATACTTCAACCGGCTGATCTCGTGGCCTCTTCTGAGATGACCTGCTACCCGCTGGAGGGATGCGTTACTGATCCAAGGAGCATTTTGGGCATGCGGCTGGTAAGGCCCATAAAGGAGGCCCAGGTGATCAGAAAAGGGATGGTCAGGAAGCCTCCGGCAGTGAAAAAGGGTGAGCGGGTGACCATCCTTGCTGAAAACTCTCAACTGCGGATAACAACTCTTGGCGTGGTGTTGGAAGAGGGGGCGATAGGCGATCAGGTAAGGGTGGTAAATCTGTCGAGCGGAAAGCAGATATTTGCCACTGTGAAAGGGGAGGGCAGGGTCGCTGTGCAATTCTGACGGCACAAGGTCTAAGGCAATGATCTGGAGGTTTTTAGCCATGAACAACAAGGGGATTTACAGTTTAGTCTTGCTCTTGGCAATCACGCTTCTGTGGGGGTGTGGCGCCTCCAAGAAACATGTGGTCTCGGGAGATCAACTTCATTTCCCTTTAAAGGAAAAGCCATCGGCCCCTGATAAAAGCCCAACAGGGCTTGAGGCAGGGCTTTTCAGGGAGAGGAGTTATGGTGGCTTTTTCCAGGATCTGAGGGCATTCAAGGTGGGAGACCTGGTTACGGTGAACATCGTCGAGACCTCCAAGGCGAGCAAAAAGGCTGCCACAAAGACCGAGCGGGCCTCTTCCATAGAAGCGGGGATTGAGAATCTCTTGGGATACGAGACCAAGCTCAGGGGTTGGGGAAACTTCCCACGGGCCTTTAACAATGCCGCCATGTTCAAGGGCTCCATAAGCAACAAGTTTAATGGGAGCGGCTCAACCAGCCGGGATGAAAGCATGACTGCATCCATTACGGCCGTAGTCGAAGAAGTGCTGCCCAACGGAAACCTGGTAATACGCGGAAGCCGCAAAATCAGGGTAAACAACGAGACCCAGTTTATCGTGCTATCGGGCATTATCCGCCCTGTGGATATTTCTCCTGATAACACCATCCTTTCCAGTTACATAGCAAATGCAAAGATTGAGTATGCCGGCAGTGGAGCCGTTAGCGACAAGCAAAGGCCAGGATGGCTCGCCAGACTCGTAGATTTTGTGTGGCCTTTTTGATGGGAGGACTGAATATGGGCACAAAAAGTATGAAGATTTTTTTTGCCATTGCGGCCTTGTTTGCCTTTTTGTGTGCCAATCATTACGCCCATGGGGCAAGGATAAAGGATATAGCCTCCTTTAGGGGGGTGAGGGCAAATCAGCTGGTCGGCTACGGACTCGTGGTGGGCCTCAATGGGACCGGTGATGGGGCAGGCACCAAATTCACCGTGCAGTCGCTGGTTAACATGATGGAGAGATTGGGGATTCACACCCTGCCAGATGAAGTGAAGGTGAGCAATGTCGCTGCGGTGATGGTCACAGCAAATCTTCCCCCATTTGCAAGGCTTGGAAGTAAGCTGGATGTCTTGGTCTCCTCAGTGGGAGATGCCAAAAGCCTTATGGGGGGGACTCTCCTCATGACCCCACTCCGGGGTGCAGACAATAAGGTCTATGCGTTAGCCCAGGGGCCCTTGATAGTAGGGGGGTTTGCAAGCCAAGGCAAGGCTGGAGGAGGGGTGCAAAAGAATCATCCAACAGTTGCAAGGATCCCGGGAGGGGCCACCATAGAGAGGGAAATACCTTTTGAGCTCAATAGAATGGCCCAATTGGTCATCTCCCTTCAGCAGCCTGACTTCACAACCGCCCTCAGGATGTCAGAGGTAATCAACAACGCGCTTGGTAAACCGCTTGCATTTGCGGCAGATCCTGGCACTGTAAAGGTCAAAGTGCCAGAGAGTTTTCAGGGAAAGCTCGTGGGGCTGGTGGCTAAGGTCGAGCAGCTTGAAGTGGAGCCGGATGTGAGGGCAAAGATCATTCTAGATGAGAAGACCGGGACAGTAGTAATGGGAAAGAATGTGAGGATCTCATCTGTCGCCGTGGCCCACGGAAACCTCAGCGTGGAGATAAAAGAAAGCGAAAAGGTTAGCCAGCCACTCCCTTTTTCTGAAGGCAAGACAGTGGTTACACCTGAGAGCCGAGTCACTGTTACAGAAGAGGGGAAGCGGCTCATACTCATGCCAGAGGGGACCACCCTTGGTGAATTGGTCCGGGCCCTTAACGCAATTGGTGTAAGCCCTAGGGATCTCATATCGGTATTTCAGGCAATCAAGGCGGCAGGCGCCCTTCAGGCTGATTTGGAGATCATTTAATGCCATACATAAAGGACAAGGTAATGTTGAAGGCAGTTGGGATACCGGGCAATAAAGGGGAACTGATTCAAAGCAAGGAGCAGGGGCGCAAAGATCGGGAGCTCCAAAAGGCATGCAAGGAGTTTGAGGCATTGTTTACATACCAATTACTAAAGTCCATGAGACGCACGGTAGAGAAATGTGACCTGTTTCATGGGGGGCAGGGTGAAGAAATATATGAGTCACTCTTTGACCTGGAGCTCTCAAAGCAGATGGCTGATATGGGGCCCAATAGCCTCTCTAGGATGTTGTATGAGCAATTGAAAAGAGAAGACGAAAAGCTGCAAAGAGAATTGGAAAAAGCCAATAATGAGCATATGTTGACCAAAAAGACGAGATAGCGCGTTTGAGTTTTGGCAGGCAAGTGTCGATTAAGAGGATTAAGGGAGCAAGGTTTGGATATGGAGAAAAAGGGTTCGGTCCTTGATAGAAAGATTTCACTCCTTGAGGCCCTTCGGGATCTCTTGGAAGAGGAGAAAAACTGCCTCATCAACTCTGACATTGAAGGGTTGAGAGTGGTTTCAGAGAAAAAGGAAAAGGTCCTGAGTAAGCTCTCTGCGCTTGAAGGCGAGGGGGGAAGTGGTGCAAGTGAGCCTTGCTCCGGGTTGGATGCCCTGATGCTGGACATAAGGCTAAGGGCCGAAGAGAACAGGCGATTTATAAATGAGATGCTGGAATTCATAGGGGGGGTGATAGATGTAATAGCGGGCAAGGACCACTCCCCAAGCCTTTACGGCAAAGGCGGGAGGGAGGCGGGAAATACTCCCCTGATCTATAGGGCACAGGTTTAGTCATGAGCGGAATAGGCCTACTTCTTAACATTGCAAAGGATGCATTGCTTTCCCAGCAGCTGGCCCTCGACACTGTGAGCCATAATATTGCCAATGTAAACACGCCAGGGTATTCCAGGCAGGTGGCAAACCTCCAGACAAGGGCACCTGCCCCTTATGCAGGCTTTTTGCTGGGAAGGGGTGTAGAGGTTCAAGAAATCATCAGGCAAGTGGATCCTTTTGTGGAGACCAGGCTCCAGCAGCGAAAGACTGCGCTTACCTCACTGCTTGAAAAGGAAGTATACATGGGGGTGGTGGAAGGGATTTTCAGCGAAAGCTCGGAGCGAAGCCTCAGCACCTTGCTTGCCGATTTTTGGAATTCGTGGCACGACTTGGCCAACAATCCAACAGGTTCCGCAGAGAGGAGCATTGTATGCGAAAGGGGAGTGCTTCTTTCCGAGGCCTTCAATGGGCTTCATGCCGACTTAGACCGTTTGACCACTGAGTTGAATCTG
>JAMOVZ010000025.1 GCA_027061865.1 Desulfobacterales bacterium | reverse complement strand
TATCGACAGGAAGAACAGTAGGGCCGCAGTAAAAAGCATAAAGGAGGCTGCTGAGAGACTTAAAAGGGGCGCTTCTATTGTAATCTTTCCAGAAGGTACAAGGAGTCCAGACGGTAGGCTTCAGGAGTTCAAGGAAGGCGGCTTCATGTTGGCAATCAAGTCTGGTTGCCCAGTGGTTCCTGTAGCCATAAAGGGCAGCCATAAGGTCTTGCCAAAAGGTGCTCTTATTGCTCGGCCTGGCACTATAGAAGTTACAGTGGGACGCCCCATTGAGGTCGAGTCAGAGGGAAGGCGACTTTCAAGTGTTACCCACGAAATGATTTCTAAGATGTTGGAAGGATCTATCTAAATCAAAGGAGGCGAAAAAATGGCTGTGTGCAATTTTAAATTGGAAACAAAATTTAATCCAGCAGATGGAGACTTGCTGTTATTCCCTTATATGGATGAGAAGACGCCATTATTTAATACGGATATAGTGCCAGATTATGTTACAGATATTAATGCCCCAAAGGACGAAGGTAAATCTTTGACCCTGAAAGCGGGCAGTCAAGATAATATGCGTTTCATCGCTAAGTCTTTAAGGCTTGATGACAAGCATCTTTCCATTGCTCAGGTACTTAAAAAGCATATTTCCTCCTTTATATCCTCAGCTTCAGAGGAAAAGATATCCCGGATATGCCTATTTGTTTCCAGGGAACATTTTGAACTTTTGGAGGCGTGTCAGGAAGGGGCAATCCTTGGAGGCTACAAGTTTGATAAATATCTAGAAAAGGCTCCGGAGCTTCCAGAGGTGGCCTGTATTGTAGATAAGGCACCAACTAAGAAGGATAAGACCCAGCTTAAGGAGAATGAGACCCTATTCTCATGGGTGAATTTTGCTAGAGACATCCTTAATGAACCCCCAAACGAGATACATCCTGAGAGCCTTGCCGCCCTTTTTCAGCAAAAGGGCAAAAAGGCTGGATTGAAGATGACGGTTTGGGAGGAAAAGAAGCTTGAAAAGGAAGGGTGTGGCGGAATTATAGCAGTAGGTAAGGGGGCATCTTCCAGGCCTAGGCTTGTAATTGGAGAATATAAGCCGAGAAAGGCCCAAGGTTTCATTGTGTTGGTAGGTAAGGGAGTCACAATGGATACAGGTGGCTATTGTCTTAAGCCTCCAAACAGCCAGCTTGGCATGAAGTACGATATGGGCGGAGCTGCTATGGCCTTTTCCGCTGCTTGTGCCCTGGCTAGTCTGAAGGTGCCTCTAAGAATAACAGTCATTACTCCCTTGGTGGAAAATGACATATCCTCAACGGCATTTCACACCCAGGATATTATCAAGATGAGAAATGGAAAGACCGTACAGGTGGACAATACCGATGCAGAGGGCAGGCTGATATTGGCCGATGCCCTATGCCTGGCCTCTGAAATGAAACCAGATTGCATCGTGGATGCTGCCACCCTGACAGGGGCATGTGTCGTGGCCCTTGGTGAGGACATTGCCGGAGTCTTTGGAAGAGACAGGGAGCTTAATGCCAAGCTGATAGAGGCAGGCAGACGCAGGGATGAAAATCTTTGGGAAATGCCTCTCTATATGCCCTATATGGAGCAACTCAAGGCGGAGATAGCCGACATGAAAAACATTGGAAGCAGATGGGGAGGTGCCATCACTGCCGCCTTGTTCCTGAGCCGTTTTGTTGAAGAAGAGATTGCCTGGAGTCATATAGACATTGCAGGTCCAAGTGTGAAGGAAGAGCCCCTTGGTTTTCTTGGGAAAGGGGCAAAGGGGTTTGGCGTAAAGACACTTTTTGAGTTCGTAAGGTCGTTTAAATCATAACCTCCTTATTTTACCGCATAAAAAAACATTTAAGGGCCGCAAATATTGCGGCCTTTTTCATTTTAAATAGCCCAAGCATCTCTTCGTGGTCTGGTATGAAGAGTTATCACTCGTAAGTCGCTTGTGGCGATTGTAAAGCAATTGGTCTCTTTTTCCGATGAATTCATTGAAAAGGGAACCTGAATAATTCGTCTAGTTTGGGCCGGTTAAATTGGTGGATTTAGGCAGAAAGTGATTTGTAAATGCCAGATAAGCATCTAGTAGACAAGATAGTAATTGCAGAGGATGACCCTATTACCCTGCTTCTTCTTCGTTCCACTCTGGAAAAATGGGGGTTTGTTCCTGAAAATATAGAAGATGGAAAACGGGCTCTGGAGATCCTCAAGGCAGCCGAAGATCCCAAAATCGTGCTGCTTGATTGGTTGATGCCTGGCAGGGATGGCATAGATATAGTGAAGGCGCTGAGGAAAGAAAGAGGCGATATTCCTCACTATATTATTATGCTCACCTCAAAAAATGAGAAAAAAGATATAATTTCGGCTTTAGAGGCAGGAGCTGATGATTTTTTATCTAAGCCCTTTGATACAGATGAACTCAAGGCCAGAATCAAAGTAGGTTTGAGGCTAATAGGCCTTCATATTCAGCTTAGAAAAGCCATTAAAAGTGCTAATAGACTGGCGGATTTTATTGCCCATTATGACCAGACCACAGGATTGCCAAATCGGCTCTATTTTACAGAAAAGATAGAACAACAGGTTGCTTCAGAAAATTCAGCAGCCCTCATGTTGGTCAATATTGACAGATTCAAGGTCATAAATCAGGCCAAAGGGCTGGATTTAGGGGATTTGCTCTTAAATTATTTTGGGGCAAGGCTGCAAGAATGTTTTGAAGAAGAGGCAGTTGTTGCCAGGATAGCGGCTGACGAATTTGGCATCTTAATCCCCTATGGAGAGAATTCTGATACCCCGGTTGATGATATTATTAAGTTTCTTTATGCAAAGGCCCAAAGAATTCACACCAGAATGGATGAACAATTTCCCATAGATGAAGGAATAACCATCACGGTGAGTATTGGAGCGGCTCCTATTACCTATGAAATAGCCAGAGAGCCAGAGGAATTTTTACGCCGTGCAGATACTGCCCTTCGCAAGGCCAAGGCCCTGGGCGGGAACCAGACAGTCATTCACGACTGGAAGATGGAAGAGGAAGTTAGGCAACGCTATCAAATAGAAAGGGACTTGGTTGAAGCAATTAGTCAAGAGCAGATGCAGCTTTTTCTCCAGGCCCAAGTGGATAGTCAAGGAATGTTTCATGGAGCTGAGGCGCTAATTCGCTGGATTCATCCAGAAAAAGGCATGATAAGTCCTGGTCTTTTTATCCCGGTAGCAGAGGAGAGCGGGCTGATTTTGCGAATCGGAAGATGGGTTTTACAAGAAGCTTGTAATATTTTGAAAAAATATAGTGGAGAAAAGTTTTCAATTTCTGTAAATATAAGTCCTAAGCAGTTTGCAAGGGCCGATTTTGTCGACGAGGTCATATCTATTGTAATGGATATGGCTGTTCCTTCCGAACGGCTGATTTTGGAGGTTACAGAGGGGCTACTCATCAACGATATGGATGATGTTGTAGAAAAGATGACAAGGCTTTCAAAGGCCGGCTTTAGGTTTTCCATAGACGACTTTGGAACAGGGTATTCATCACTTGCCTATTTGAAAAAGCTACCTATCTCAGAAATAAAGATAGATAGGACATTCATTAAGGGACTTCCTGAAGATGAAAACAATGCGGCAATTGTGAGGGCCATATTCCTTATGGCCCAGGCCCTGGGCCTAAAGGTGGTTGCTGAAGGTGTTGAGACAGAGGCCCAAGCCCGTTTCCTGAACGAATCAGGCAGCGTCATTCATCAGGGTTTTTTGTTTTCCAAACCAGGTCCAGCCGAGGATACGTTGGAATATTGGTTGAATAGGTAATGGAAAAGGGTCTTTCCGCATATTTTGTCGCTCTGGTGACAGCTCTGCTGTTACTGCTTGGTTCTATTCTTACATATCAAAATTTCCAAGAATTCAAGGTCTTTACCCGTCATGAAATAGAGCAGCAATTCAGGGAAAAAGAACGAACTGTTGAGGAAAGGATTGCGGCAAGACGCTTGGCTCTGGAGTTACTCTCCTTTAATCCCTACATAATTGATAGCCTTTCTGAGGAAAACAGTCCTGAAATCCAGGCAAAAATTAGGCATTATCTTAAGAAACTCAGCAAAAAGAGCGGATTCATCGCCGTTTTTCTAATGGATGACCGGGGCACATGTCTCCTTTCCACTGATGAGAGGTTTGAGGG
>JAMOVZ010000024.1 GCA_027061865.1 Desulfobacterales bacterium | reverse complement strand
GCAGGTGTGGTGGCCACAAGAGGTGATGTGCAATACGTGGTAACCGAGTTTGGTATTGCCTACCTTCACGGCAAATCCATCAGAGAAAGGGCCATGTCCCTAATTAACATCGCCCACCCCAAATTCCGGCAAGAGCTTCTTGAAGCAGCAAAAAGGCATGCCTATGTATACCCTGACCAAATCCTTATCCACACCGATGCTCATGCCTATCCTGAACACGAAGAAACAGAGGTGGTATTGAAAGACGGCACCAAGGTCACCATTCGACCAATTAAGCCCACCGATGAGGTCCTGCTGCAAGACTTCTTTTATTCTCACTCTGAGGAGGCCATCTATCGTAGATATTTTCATTCAGTCCATGCTATGCCCCACTCAAAGGCCCAGGCACTTGTCAATGTGGATTACAAAAACAGCATGGCCTTTGTAGCTACCATTGGTGACATTGGATTTGAAAAGATCATAGGGGTCGCCCGTTATGCTGTGGACAAATCCAATCCTGATATGGTTGAGGTAGCCTATATTGTGCATGAAGATTATCAAAAAAAGGGACTGGGGACCTTGCTTCAGCAAAAGCTCGAACAATATGCCGAGAAGATGGGATTCAAGGGAGTGGTGGGCTATCTGTTCCAGGACAACATGGCCATGCTCAAGACCTTCGCCAAACGGGGGCCATACCATGGCGAGGTGGAGGATGCAGGGGTCATAAAGGTCTGGCGCTACTTTAAAGATGGAAGGTATGACGGCACTAAATAAGTTGGCTATGAATGTTGACACTTGTTAGGAGGTATTGATACAAGCCCTAAGAGTGACTAATAACCTCGTAACAAACCGTACCGCATGCCAAAAGCTCCAAAAAGCATATTTTTGTGTCAGCAGTGTGGATACCAGAGCCCGAAGTGGTTGGGCCGCTGCCCGGACTGTGGGCAATGGAACAGCCTGGTGGAAACCCAGCCCGGGGGCCAGATCACCACTTCAAGGAAGGCCGTATCTACCCCGCCCCAACCAATAGTCAGTGTCTCCAGCAGGCCCGCCTCCAGGCTGAAAAGCGGGATCGGGGAGTTTGACAGAACTCTTGGAGGAGGGCTTGTGCCTGGGTCCATGGTCTTGGTGGGGGGAGAGCCGGGCATTGGCAAGTCCACCCTTATCCTCCAGGCGCTTGACCGCTATGCAAGGCAGGGGCTCAAAGTGCTCTATGTTACTGGCGAAGAATCTCTCGAACAGGTCAAGTTAAGGGCCGACCGCCTTTCCATATCATCCGAGACCCTCTTTGTAATGGCAGGCACTTCGGTCGAGGAGATACTCCAAAGGGCGCAACAGGTTGATCCCAAGATCGTTGCGGTGGACTCAATTCAGACCATGCAGACAGAGGCCGTCGGCTCGGTGCCCGGAAGCATTGGTCAGGTAAGAGAAGGGGCTTCGCTTTTCATGGGCTATGCCAAGGGCACAGGCACCTCTGTCTTCCTGGTAGGCCATGTGACAAAGGAAGGAGCAATTGCCGGGCCAAAGATTTTAGAGCACATGGTTGACACGGTCCTCTATTTTGAAGGAGATGCGGCATACCTGTACCGGATCTTGAGGGCAGTAAAAAACCGCTATGGGTCTACCAATGAGATCGGGGTCTTTGAGATGACAGAGCAAGGGCTCCGGGAGGTATTGAATCCATCCAGCGCCTTTCTTCAAGACCGCTCAGAGGCTGTTTCAGGCTCTGTGGTGGTTCCCTACATGGAAGGGACAAGACCCATCTTGGTAGAGATTCAAGCGCTAGTGGGCCCAAGCCCTTTTGGCGTCCCTAGAAGGACCGCTGTAGGAGTTGACCCTAACAGGATTTCTCTGCTGGTAGCGGTGCTGGGCAAGAGGATGGGAATCGAAATGGGCGATCAAGACATCTTTGTAAACGTGGCGGGGGGATTGAAGCTCCAAGAGCCTGCATGTGATTTGGGGATCATTGCTGCCCTTATGTCGAGCTATCTCAACAAGGCGGTGGATCAGGCTATGATGTTGTTTGGGGAGGTGGGGCTTGGAGGAGAGGTAAGGCGCGCATCTCATCCCCGTCTCAGGATCAAGGAGGCTGAAAAGCTGGGTTTTTCAAAGTGCGTTTTGTCCAAGAGTAACTTGGGCGACTCGAAGGGAGTTGCAGGCATAAAGCTTTTGGGCATTGATACAATCTTAGATCTGCCCCAACTCCTGTTTGAGTGATCACCCGTTACCATTTCATGTGGGTCTTCTTCCGGTAATACCCGTCCCTTATGAAAGGCCCTTGAGCCTTTCCAGGGTCTGGGCCTTGGCCGCATAATACGCCTCAGGGCCCCGCTCCAAGCTCCCCGGCCCAAGGACAGGGGTTTTGGTCCTTACCTCCACAACCTCTATCCCCCTTGCCCGGGCCAGGGCCAACTCCATCCTGTAGGCCCTCTCCCTCGCAATGCTCACTGCCTGCCCGTGTATGTGCCAAGGGGTAAGCTTCTTCTGCAAAAAGAAGTTCTGAGGTTTTTCCAGGTTAGATGAGGGAATGAAGTGGACGATCAACTTCTCTGGCCTTGTTTCTTGGGCCAAGGCCATAACAGGGGCCTTGCATACCAGCCCTCCGTCAACATACAAGTTCCCACCTATCTCTACGGGCTTAAATAGCCCCGGCACGGCGCCAGAGGCTGCCACGGCCAAGGAGAGGGGGCCTGAAGTGAAGATCTCGCCCCTATTTTCAGTAATATTGGTTGCCACCACCACCAATGGCCTCTGGCATTCCTCAAAGGTCCTGACAACAAGACGCTCCAGGAGATTGAGGAACTTCTTCCCTCTGACATAACCGCTATAGCCCTTGAACAAGCAAAGAGCTGCCTTTATCACCAAAGGCAGGGGATCTGGATCCCAAAAGTCTCTCTTTCTCAGGCCGAATAGCATATCTTTTATCTCTTGGGTGCTCATGCCCGCAGCAGCCATGGCAGCCAAAATAGCCCCGGAGCTTGCGCCAGAATAACCCGTGGCTCCTATGCCAAGCTCCCTTAAAGCAGCCAAAAACCCGCCATGGGCATAAAACCCGAAAAAACCCGATGAAAACACCACCCCCACCTTGCCGCGGTTCATACGGAGAACTCCTTTTTTACTTTCTTGGCCCTTTTTCTACCACAATATGCACCCCTGTGCCCGCCAAAAAAGGGCTTCAAAGGCCAAGTCCCACTGAAACCCTCTTGAAAGAGGTATGCCAGGTTGTAATTTCCCATAGGTTTTAGTAAAAGTGTTCACAGGGGGATTTTTCACATTCCTCCACTGAGAGAATATAAAATCGGGAGAAAAATGGCTCAGGTCATCTTTTGCACATGGCAGGGTCAAGTGATTGGGAGCCCGGAAGGCCATTCCCCTTTAACCGAAGCCGAAGGGCTCAACTTTCCTAAGGCCTTTGAAGACGGCAGGCCACTCAAGGCCTTCATGGGATGGGCCGGAATTATAATCCAAGACAATTCTGTGAACATGGTGGATATGGCCCGGGAATACATGAAAAAGGCCCAACAGGAATCCTGTGGCCGGTGTGTCCCCTGCAGAATGGGAACCCGTGTCATGCTGGAGAGGCTTGAGCGGATCTGTGAAGGCAAGGGAGATCCTGGGGACCTGGAGCGGTTGGAGGAATTGGCCCTTCAAGTGAGTGAGTTATCCATGTGTGACATAGGCCAGAGCACTCCTTTACCTATTCTGGATACAATTCGCTACTTCAGGAGGCAATATCTTGAAGCCATTGATGCCCGCCGTCCTCTGCCCCGCGGCAAGTATCTCGCCACTGTAACCGCACCCTGTACCGAGGCCTGTCCCTCCCACCTTGATATCCCTGGATATGTAGAAAAGATCAAGCTGGGGCAGCTACCCGAGGCCCTCGAGATCATCAGGCGGGATTGTCCTATGCCCGGAACCATCGGCCGGGTTTGTGTGCGGCCCTGTGAGTCTCACTGCCGCAGGGGCCTGCTGGATGAACCCATAGCTATCAAATATCTGAAACGCGCTGCAGCCGACTACGAGTTGGAACACGATTGGGAGCCCAAAATTCCAAAGCGCCCTTTCAAAGAAGAAAAGGTGGCAATCGTCGGGGCCGGCCCGGCTGGCTTATCATGTGCTTACTATCTCGGCCTCAGGGGATACCGCTCCACCCTCTTTGAAGCCCTCCCCGAGCCTG
>JAMOVZ010000023.1 GCA_027061865.1 Desulfobacterales bacterium | reverse complement strand
GGATAAGGCCACAGAAAAGGCCAAAGATCTAGTCCGGATGGCGGTGGCAAGGGCGCAACTCATCCGGCCGCTGCCTCAGCCCAGCATTCCGGTTGAGCCCAAGGCCTTGGTAATAGGTGGTGGTGCCTCGGGCATGAGTGCTGCCTTGGGTCTGGCCGATCAAGGATATCATACCTACTTGATCGAACAGAGCGAGAAGTTAGGTGGAAATGCCCTGAAACTCTCAGCGACTTGGAAGGGTGAAGATATCCAAGAGCGGCTGCGCAAAATGATCCAGCAAGTGGAAGAGCACCCGAAGATTGATGTGTTTCTGGATGCTCACATAAATGAGGCCACTGGGTATGTGGGCAATTTCAAGACCACCATCTCACAGGACGGCAAAGACAAGGTTTTGGAGCACGGCGCCGTTGTGATAGCGGTTGGGGCAGAGGAGCTGAGGCCTTCTGAGTACCTTTATGGCGAGGATGACAGGGTATTTACTCACATGGGGCTGGAGGCGGCCCTCAGGCGGAAAGATGAGCGCATTCAAAATGCCGGCACAGCCGTCTTCATACAGTGCGTGGGCTCAAGGATACCGGAAAGGCCCTATTGCTCTAAGGTCTGCTGCACCCATACCATGCGTTCTGCCCTTGCCCTCAAAGGGCTTAACCCTGATATGGACATATTTGTGCTTTACCGGGACATAAGGACCTATGGGCAGCGCGAAGAGCTTTACAGGGAAGCCAGGGCCAAAGGTATCATCTTCATTAGGTATGGAGTGGATGAAAAGCCGAAGGTTAGAAAAACTGATAAAAAGCTCACAATAGAGATTCTGGACCCTATACTTGACCGCCCCTTTGTGATCCAGTCAGATCTCCTGGTCCTTGCCTCCGCCATTATAGCCGGGGACAACGCCCACCTTGCACAGATGTTTAAGCTCTCTCTGAATGAAGATGGGTTTTTCATGGAGGCCCATGCAAAGCTGAGGCCGGTTGAATTTGCCACTGAGGGAGTGTTCCTTGCTGGAATGGCTCATTACCCCAAGCCATTGGAGGAGAGCATTGCTCAGGCCAAGGCTGCGGCCTCCAGGGCCTCTGTGGCCTTGGCAAAGGATAAGATTACGGCAGAAGGCATTGTAGCCCACGTTGATGAGGCCCTTTGCAGGGGGTGCGGCAAGTGTGTTGAGGCTTGTCCTTATGGGGCGGTCTCCCTTGTTGAAAGGGACGATGGCAAGACCGTTGCCAGAGTGCAAGAGGCCCTTTGTAAAGGCTGCGGGTCGTGCGCTGTGGCATGCCCCACCAATGCGGCCTCAATCTACCACTTTGATGACAACGAGATCCTCATCATGGTGGAGGCCGCCCTTAAACCTTAGGAGGAATGCGATACCATGTCTGATGAATTCGAGCCAAAGATCATTGCATTTGCATGTAACTGGTGTGCTTATTCAGCGGCTGATCTGGCCGGGGTGAGCAGGTTTCAATACCCCCCCAATATCAGGATTATTCGGGTTATGTGCTCGGGGAGGATAAACCCGAATTTTATCCTCAAGGCATTCCAGAACGGAGCTGATGGCGTGTTGGTGGCTGGGTGACATATTGGAGATTGCCATTACCTGGACGGTAATCTCAAGGCAGAGAGGATGTTCAAGGTGGCCCAGGAGTTGATAGGTATCTTGGGTATCGATCAGAGAAGGCTGAGGTTGGAGTGGGTGTCTTCATCCGAGGGAGCCAGGTTTGCAGAGGTGGTCACCGGGTTTACTGAACAGATCAAGGAGCTTGGGCCTTGTGGCTTGAAGCAAGCAGCCTGACATCCAGGCTCATTACTGACCTAGGGGCGGAAAATGGCTGAACTGGCTAATTTGATTGAAGCAACTAGCACTTATTTTTGCCTGGACTGTGGTGTGTGCACTGGTAGCTGTCCTGTGGCAAGGGTATTCCCGCAATTTTCACCGCGGCAGATAATCGAGCGCAGCCTTTATGGAATCGAAGATTTCTCTGATGAATCCATTTGGGACTGTCTGACATGCGCCCAGTGTAGCGTGCGCTGTCCCGTAAATATCGATTTTCCCGAATTCGTCCGCCTGTTCCGTGACGAGGCCCATGGGAGGGGCTACAGTGGGGTGCCTACTCATAATGGTATGCTCCAATCCATTTGGGCGATACAGACCATGGATATTCAGCAGAATAGGACCTTCTGGGTGCAAGAGGGCAAGGTCGCTGAAAAGGGTGACATCTTTTACTTTGTAGGTTGCAGGCCCTATTTTGATGTGATCTTCAGGGACATTGACGCCGGATCCATTAAAGGGGCACAAAACGTGCTCAAGATCCTGAACGCCTGCGGAATAGAGCCAGTGGTGAGCAATGATGAAAGGTGTTGCGGCCACGACGCCCTCTGGAACGGCGATGAAGAGACCTTCAAACGCCTTGCATCCATCAATCTTGAGATCATCAAGGCATCGGGGGCAAAAAAGGTGGTGTTTAGCTGCCCCGAAGGATATCTTATTTTCAAGAGGTTTTACCCCAAATATTTTGGAGACCTAGGGTTCGAGCCGGTCCATATCCTGGATTTCCTTGCCGAGCAATTAAAGGAAGGCGCCCTTGAATTCAAGGAATATGAAGGAGTTGTGACCTATCACGACCCTTGCAGGCTCGGCAGAATGGCAGGGATCTATGATCCTCCGAGAGAATTGATTATGGCCATTCCCGGCATCGAGTTTCGGGAGATGACACGGGCCAGGGAAAACGGGGTCTGCTGCGGCACCAGTGGATGGATAAACTGCTCCGGCTATTCAAAGGAGATCCAGGTGGAGCGCCTCTCGGAGGCCGCTGCCACGGGAGCTGGCGCCCTTATCACTGCATGCCCAAAGTGCCAGATCCACTTTAGGTGTGCAAAGGCGGCCTCTGACTTGGAGGTAGACATAATAGATCTCTATGATCTTTTTTCAGCAAATTTGAACATCAGCCAATAGTTGACCCAAGGGCAGGAGGTCTACAGCCGTGAGCAATGATGTATTGGTAATTGGAGGAGGGATAGCAGGAATCCAGGCCTCACTGGATCTTGCCGACATGGGCATTAAGGTGCATTTGGTCGAAAGGCTCCCAAGCATTGGCGGAAAGATGGCCCAGCTTGACAAGACCTTTCCCACCAATGATTGCGCCATCTGAATCCTTTCGCCCAAGATGCTGGATGTCGGTCGGCATCCCAATATCAATTTAATGGCTTATAGCGAGCTGGAAGGGCTGACAGGAGAGGCCGGAGCCTTCAGGGCAACGGTGAGAAAGAAGGCCCGCTATGTGGATGAGGATAAGTGCACCGGGTGTGGCGCCTGTGAGGAGAAATGCCCCACCGTGGTCCCTGACAGCTTTAACGAAGGCCTGGGTACCAGAAAGGCCATATATCCCCTGTTTGCCCAAGGGATTCCATCCACCCGCACCATTGATCCCGATCATTGCCGTCAGCTCAAGGGAAAGAAGTGCGGTATATGCCAGAAGACCTGCCAGGCCGATGCCATTAACTTCGACCAACAAGACCAGATAGTGGAATTGGATGTGGGAGCGGTGATCGTGGCAGTGGGCTACGATGTGTTTGATCCTTCCCGGATTCCAGAGTACCGTTACAGAGAGATTCCCAATGTGGTAACTGCCATCGAGTTTGAGAGGCTGCTGAGTGCAAGCGGGCCCACCGGTGGGCACGTATACCGCCCATCTGACCTGGCTGTAAAGGCAGAGATTGAAGTGCTGGAAAAAAGGTTCAAAAAAATCCAAAAGACCCTCAAGCGGTACGAAGAAAAGCATGGCGAAGACTCCCGGGCCTTTTATCAGAAATATAAAAGAGGTGATTTTAAGGATGATGAGGAAAGAAAGAGGTGGGCTTCCAAGTACGAGGAATACTTGGGAGTAGTTGAGCCCCTGGAGCAGATGAAAAAGGAGGCAGAGGGGTTCAGGAGCGCAAAGAGGCTTGCCTTTGTGCAGTGCGTTGGTTCGCGGGATTTCCGGTTTTATCCCTTTTGTTCTGGCTATTGCTGCATGCACTCGATCAAGGAGGCTGTCATCGCCCATGAACACGAGCCCGAGACCACCTCGGTCATATTCGGCATGGATATCCGGGCCGTGGGAAAAGGTTTTGAAGAATATAAAATCAGGGGGGGGAACACCTCTGGCATCACTTACACAAGGGGCCG
>JAMOVZ010000022.1 GCA_027061865.1 Desulfobacterales bacterium | reverse complement strand
CAAGGGTGATAGAGGTGCCCTTGTCCCAGTAGTTGCCGCTCTTTGCAAAGTCGGTGAGCACGCTGCGGGCGAAGATGACTATTTTACCCCTGGTAACGCCTTCCTTCACCACCGTGTTGATCCCGTACTTTTTCTCATGAAGGTATTTAAAGAAATTCCATTGTTCCTTAGACTGAATTGTGGGGCCAAGCATGGCCTTTGCCTGTTCGTCCAAGGAGTCGAATTTCGCCAACTTGAACATAGTAGTGGAATAAATGCCCCCCAGGAACGAAGGACCGCCATACTTCTTTTTTGCCACCTTCCCATATTTTTGGGGATTGGTGGTGATCATGTAGTAATAGACAGGGACTCGGGTGTCATTCTTGAAGCCGAATTTTTTCCCGTCCTTTTTGAAGCGCTTCACCTCATGAGGACCAGTGGTGTCCTTGGGAGCAAATGTCTTTTGTGACACAATGGCAAGATACAGATCCTGCCCTGGAGCAATGGTACCCTCAAAGGTGATCGATTCCCCTGCCTTCAGCTCCGAAGCTGATAACTTAAGCGCAGCATTGGCACCACTTGCACCGCACAATACAAAGGCAACCGCGATGGCAGCTACACTGAAAAAGGTTAGGATTTTTCTCATCTTTTCCTCCTTTTTAAGTAGTTTTTGATACATCTTAGCTCAATCCCTCCTTTCTAAAAATTTATAATGTTAATTAGCCTGGGCTAACAGAGCTAACCAATCTTTCCAATTCCTCGAGTGCAGAACCCTTGGGGATCACGGAGCGCACCTTGTCACAAAAGTCCCTTTGGACGTGGGAGATCGAACCAATTCCAGTGCTCAAAATCAAACTGCTCGTCTCCACCCCGGCAGAGCTCAATTTGGGCACCAGCTCCCTTGCTTTCTCACCATGCTTGCCAGCGCTTATTATGGCAACGTCGGGGATATTGTGCTCAAGCCACCTGAGGGCCTCTTGGACATCCGCAAAGGTGACTACCTCATGGCCCTGCCTGGTTATGACCCTTTCAACCAAGGCGCTAAAGTCCCTGTCCTCCTCAACTATTAAAACTAAGGCCATCACCACACCCTCCGGGCATCATGGCCCGTTAAATTCATATCACTCATGGCAATATATGTGCCTAACTGGACAAAATAAGGTAACCTTTTAGTATTACTGGGAAAGGCTGGTTGGCAGTGCAGTTGGGGGCCAAGAAGATGATCTATGGGTGCAATAATAAAGTGGCGGCCGATACACCAGATAACTTGGAAGATCCAGGGGTTAGGGATTTTCGGGAAATGTCCTGGAAGTGCAATGAAATTATTGCAGTAATCCTCGGTCCATGTTATTTCCCCCCGCCCCCCTTGAAAAGGGGGATATTTTTTGCCGAGGCGGGCCTTGGTGATGAGGATAAGGGGGCGTCAGCCGGCTATGACGCGGAATTCCTCGGCCTTTATGTTGTACCGCTTAAGAATCTGTTGAAGGACCTGGCGCTCAAGACCACATTGTTTCGCGGTTCTGGTCACATTGCCCTGGTTTTCCCTGAGGGCCTTTGTAAGGTATTCATGGTTGAAGGCTGTAAGCAGCTTTTGCTTTGCCTCGTGATAGGGCAGGTGCATGAGATCGCTGGCCACCAGGCATTCTTCTGCCTGGTGGCACGAGATGTCTCCGAGGGTAAGGACGTCCGAGCGAGTCAAGATTATGGCCCGTTTTACGCAATTTTCAAGCTCCCTCACATTGCCGCGCCAAGGTCTTCGGCACAGCTCTTCTACCACCCCTGGGGCAAACCGCAGGCCCTCTCTGCCTAGTTCTTTGGAATATTTCCTGAGGAAGTGCTCGGCAAGCAAGGGAATATCCTCGGTTCGCTGGCGCAGGGGAGGAAGCTCGATATTGATTACATTGAGGCGGTAATATAGGTCTTCGCGGAACCTGCCGGCTTTCATCTCTTCTTCAAGGTTGCGGTTGGTTGATGCCACCACCTTCACATCCACCCTGAAACTCTTGGAGCTTCCAAGGGGCCGGATCTCCTTTTCTTGCAGGACCCGCAGGAGCTTGCTCTGGATAGGAGCAGGAATTTCCCCGATTTCGTCCAGAAAAATGGTCCCGCCGTCGGCCTCATGGAACATTCCTTTTTTTTCATACTTTGCGTCTGTGAAAGCTCCCTTGGTGTGTCCAAAGAGTTCTGCTTCCAGGATGTTTTCAGGCAAGGTGGGGCAATTTACTATGACAAAGGGTTTCTTGGCCCTTGGGGAGAGCTCGTGAATGGCCCGTGCTGCAAGCTCCTTGCCCGTTCCGGACTCTCCAGTGATGAGGACCGTGGTGTCGGCCTTGCTGACCATGGTTATGGTCTCAAAGACCTTTCTCATGGCCGGAGAAGCACCTATCATCCCGCAAAAGCTGTCTTTGCTTTTGATGAGACGGTGGAGATCGCGGTTTTCTTTGACCAGGAGATGGTACTCCATTGCTTTTTTGAGGGTGATAAGGAGGCGGGTGTTATCCAACGGCTTGGTGAGAAAGTCGTAGGCGCCTTTGCGGATGGATTCAACAGCAAGTTCAATGACCCCATAGGCTGTCATCATTATGACAGTTGGACCATTGTCCTTTTGCTTGAGGATTTCCAGCAGCTCTATGCCGTCCATGTCGGGCATTTTTATATCCAAGAGCACCAGATCAACCGTGGCCTTGGACATAATCTCGAGGGCTTGCTTGGCCGAAGTGGAAGAGACAATCTCCCAATCCACTTCGGGAGATATAATCCTCTTTAAGAGCGAGAGCATGTCAGGCTCGTCATCAACAATCAGAAGTGTGCCGTTTACAGTCATTCTTTCTTAGTCCTCCCCAACCTTCCTATCATTTTGGACCGGAAGGATGATCTTGAATGTAGAGCCTTTTCCAGGGACACTATCGACTTGTATTTCGCCTTCGTGGTCTTTTACTATGCCGTAGCTTACCGATAGCCCCAGGCCTGTTCCCATCCCTGTGGGCTTGGTGGTAAAGAAGGGATCAAATATCTTGTGGATGATCTCTGGCGGAATTCCTATCCCTGTGTCCTCAATGGATATGATGATCAAATCAGTTTCGGCCTCGTAGGATGTGCTGACGGTTATGGTTCCTCCGTTGTCCATGGCTTGCCTTGCATTCATGAGAAGATTCATGAATACTTGCCTCATCTTGTCAGGATCTACTGTAATGGAAGGTAGGCGGGGCGAAAATTTCTTTATCACTGTAACATTGTCCAATTGAAAATTGGTTTCCACCACCTCCACCACCTCGGCAAGCAACTTATTAAGCTCGTATTGGGCCTTGGTGGTCTGTGTGGAGCGGGAAAACTTAAGGAGGTCTTCAACGATCTTTTTGCAATTCATGGCGTGCTTTTCAATGACCTTGAGATCCTCCCACATCTGGGTTTCTCTCTCGGTATCCTTTAACAACAATTGGGTATAGCCAAGGATCAGCCCCAAGGGATTGTTTATTTCATGGGCCACGCCTGCAGATAATTGCCCAAGGGATGCGAGCTTGTCCGCGCGGAGCAACTGCTGCTCCATTGCCTTTCGAAGCGTGATATCCTTAATGGTGGCTTCAAATCCAACATGTCCTCCGCCGTCTTCAGTTTGCGGCACTGCCGAAAAAAGCACATCCAAGAGCTCGCCGTTCCTTTTCCGAAGTTTTATTTCCTTGTCTTTTACAAACTCCTTGGTTTTTATTTCTTGGTGCAATTCTCCGGGCGAGATGCCGTGGACAAATTCCAAGAAGCTGAGCCCTAAGATATCTACGCAGTCGTCAAACCCCAGCAGCTCAACACCGAACCTGTTTATATCCAGGATCCGGGCATCGGAATCACAGATTACCAGCATGTCCTTAGAGCCCTCGAAGACCCGCCTGTACTTTTTTTCAGAAATGGAAAGTTCCCGCGTCCTTTCCTCCACCATCTTTTCGAGCTTGATGTTCAGCTCCCTGATATTCTTGTGCGCCTCTTCGATTGCCGCCCTGTCCTTGCTCATTTGCAGATAAACGCTGTAAATCCTACTGAAAAATAAGGTGACACCGCCCACTAGGATAAAGGTGAGGGTGTTAAGCGAGCCCGTGATGGGCCTCAGCATAAGCCAGTAGTGGGCGTTGCCTGAAAAAGAGAGGAGGTGCTTTACCAAGTGCCCTCCAGACCTTGACACTGAAAAGAGAAACAGT
>JAMOVZ010000021.1 GCA_027061865.1 Desulfobacterales bacterium | reverse complement strand
TCAGAACCCAGATCAGAGCGAGCAGAAGTAAAATAGGAAGTCAGGAGAATGCCTCCCAAAGCAGCACCAAGCCCAGAGACGGCATAGTTGATTACTATCAACCTGTTTATCCTTATGCCGGTATAGCGTGCTGCCTCCGGATTCATTCCGATTAAAAAGAGATAGCGGCCGAATTTGGAGTGGTGAAGCAAGAGGTAGGAAATAATGACGCAACCAAAAAGAATCCATACTGGGTTAGGTACTTGGGCAAAGGTACCGTTTGCTATATTTATGAAAAAGTCAGGGAACCCACCTATCCCTTCAAATCCTGTGCTTCCTGCAAGCCCAGAAAGGGTGAGAGCTGCTCCTGCGTATAAGAATGAGCTCCCCAAGGTAATCACTAAAGGATTAACGCCGGTAATATTAATGAGCAAACCGTTCAACGCCCCTGCAATAGAGCCCCCTGCCAGTCCTGCAATTATTGCTATAATAATGTTAGAAGCCTTGATCCAAACAAGGCCTGTGATTACTGCAGAGAGACCCATAACAGAGCCCACTGAAATATCGATTCCACCAGATACGATAACCATGGTCATAGGAAGGGCGGCAATACCGATATAGAGAAAGTCACCGATGCTGTATAGGAGGTTTTGGAGGTTGACAAATCTAGGATTAATAATTCCAAATACGACCAGTTCAACTGCGATCAATAGGATTAACACCGCCTGCCAACCTAAAAATTTTTTAATATGCATCAGGATTCCTTTCTATGAGGGTTTTTCAGGTTAAATACCTCTTTGGTAAAGGGGACATTAGGATAGCTCCAACTGTGGGCCTCCAAGTCAATTGCTTCTTCCTTTTGTCTTTCTTTTTCTTTTGCCAACAGGATTTGGATCCTTGAGGTCATGACTACAATCAAAAGGAGGAGAAAGCCGGAGATCACATTATTCCAATATCCAGGCACCTTAAAATAGACCAAAGAGTATTTTATAGTTTCCAAAAGTAAGGCTCCCAATGCTGCTCCCTGAATATGCCCAGATCCTCCCATCAAACTAATGCCACCAATCACCGCTGCAGCAATAGCTTGGATCTCTAATCCGATTCCTACTTGAGTAGGGATAGTTCCTATTTGGGAGATGAAAATTAGTGCGCCCACCCCTGAAAATAAGCCAGAGAGGGCGAATGCTGAGAGGATTACTAGCTTGACAGGCACGCCTTGGAGTCTAGCCCCTTCCTCATTACTTCCTGTGGCATAGAGATATCTGCCCCACCTGAATTTGGTATAAAACAGCCAAAGTAAAATTAAAGAGAGAAGGCTGACCCAAATGGGGTGATAGAGTCCTAAAGTTTTGGTACGAGAGAAGTTTAGATACCATTCCGGTACTGTATCAATCCAGCTACCTCCGGTATAAAGGGTAAGGATCCCTCTAAACATGGCCATGGTGCCGAGAGTCATTATAATAGAGGGCACTCCTCCATATGCCACTCCAATACCGTTAAAAAGCCCGCCTAATAGCCCTGTGCCTAGTGTGATTATCAGAAAGGTTCCAACTGAAGGATTCGGGGTTAACAGGTAAGTGCCACCAAATGTGGCTGCCAGACCCAAAAGACTTCCCACAGAGGCGTCTATGTTTCTCGTAATCAGGACACCTGCAATACCCATGGTCACGATGAGCAGGATAGTACCGTTGAAAAGGATCCGCATAAGGGTGTCCACCGCCAAAAACGCGGGATTGATTATCCCCATGCCACAGAAGTAGGAAATAATAATCGTAATGGTGAGGAGTTCCGGTTTTTTTTGGATTAAATTGATGAGAGTCTTTTTCATTGTGCCCCTACACCTTTTGTGTAACCAAATGACGCAAATGTAATGTTTTCCAGGGTGATATGAGGAGGTATAAGCTCAGCCACAATCCTTTCCCTGTACATGATGAGGACCCTGTGGCATAGAAGCGTTATTTCCTCAAAGTCGGAGGAAATAAGCAGCACCCCTATTCCACAATCGGCAAGCTCTCTGATATTGGCATATATCTCCTTTCGTGCATTTGCGTCGATGCCCCGTGTGGGCTCGTCAAGAATCATAACTTTGGGTTCTGCAGCAAGGCATTTGCTAAGCACCACTTTTTGTTGGTTTCCACCTGATAGGTACTTGAATTTTTGATGCAGACTGCTGGCTTGAATTCTGAGTTTTTCCACGAACTGGGCCGCCAATTCCATTTCCTTGCGGCTTTGCAAGAAGACTTTGAACAATCTGAATAGGATGGGTGATGTGATATTTTCCGGAATCCCAGCTTCTAAGAAGCCGCCATGGAGGTGCCTGTCTTCGGGGAGATAAACTATGCCTTGTAAGATGGCCTCCCTAGGTTCTCTTATCTCTATCTGTCTTCCATCAAGCTTGACAATTCCTGAACTCCTTTTAGTTATGCCAAATAGGGCCTCAGCAAATTCTGTCCTCCCAGCTCCCACTACTCCTGTAAGCCCTAAAATCTCTCCGCGATTGAGCACCAATGAAACATCCCGAAAACCTTTTCCCCACATACTATTTACTTCCAGAACAGGGCTCTCAAGGACTTCCTTTGAATGGGGCAAAGCTGCTTCATCAGGCAACGGGCAGATATTGGCACTATCTGAGCCTTCGTCATCCACCTTCGGAACCATTATTTGAAGAATTTGTTCTAGGGTACAAAAGCAGGTCTTTTCTTGTAGAACTACTTGACCGTTCTTCAAGATAGTTAGCTCATCTGTGATCTCGAATAATTCCTGTAGGCGGTGAGTGATATAAATAATCGCGGTCTTCTTTTCCGCTACCATTCGTCTTAAATTTTCAAAAAGTGCGGTAACTTCTCGAGCAGTTAGTGCTGAGGTGGGTTCATCCAAGATTATGACCTCGCTTTCACGGACAAGTCCCCTCAACAACTCTACTAGTTGTTGTTTAGCTAGGGTCAAATCAGCCCCAAGTTGATCCAAACTGAACTCGCATTTGAGAGTATCCATCAAAAGGAGGATTTTTTCTTTATAGGCCTTTTGCTCTCGCTTTTTGGTAGTGAGAAGGATGTTCTCTTCAACTGTGAGATAAGGAAAGAGGAGAGGCTCTTGAGGAACTAAATAGATTCCTTTATCATGGGCTTCTGCAGGGTTTTTTAGGCGAACTCGTTCCCCTTTAATCCTTATTTCACCCTGATCTGGCTGATGGACTCCAGCAAGGATTTTCATAAGAGTGGACTTCCCTGCTCCATTACCTCCCACCAGCCCGTGAATGAGCCCTATTTTGGCAGTAAAATCAACATCCCTGAGGACGGGAATTCCACCAAAAGCCTTACTTATGCCCTTGAGCTCAACAATTGAGTTGTTTTGCATCACTAAAGGCCTTTAATAAAGTGGCTGAATATCTCCTATGGGAAGCAAATAAACCGTCTTGAGTAAAAAACGAAAGCCGTGATTTTAGTGAGTAATAACCCTATAATTTAATGTGATGCCATTGTCAAGACAATTATAATACATAATAACAAATACAATTGATATGGTTATAGCTATTGTTTTTCTAATTTTGCGGCTTGATATGAAAACTATTGACAGGCTTGATAACATATGTCACATGTGAGATATTTTTTAAGAAAGGAGTGCGGGGAATATGAGTCAATTTCCATCCAATTCGGACGACTATGAACTACATGTGCGAGTGGCTTGGTATTATTACAAATCGGGTATGACTCAAGAAGAAATTGCCAACCGCTTGGGAATAAATCGTGCCCGTGTGATCAAAATCCTGGACAAGGCAAGAAAAGAGGGGATTATATCTTTTCATGTCACCAGTCCATATTACAACTGCCTAAAACTTGAACAGAAACTGATAAAGAAGTGGGGATTGAAAGATGCCGTCATAATCCCGGAAATCGACCGGTCTGCTATAAACAGAAACTTGGGTGCTGCGGGGGCTCAATATGTTGAAATGAGCTTGGGCAAAGAAGATACTTTGATAGGTTTTGGTTGGGGCAATACCATCTCCCTGGTGCTGCAACACCTTTCAGTAAAGGGCAAGGATAATGTTTCATTTGTAACTTTGAGTGGAGGCATTACGGCATATTTTCAAAGTACCTATACGGGTGATGTAAATCCCATGTCAAGATTTGACAACAGATTCCATATCATCCCTGCCCCCCTGCTAGTCACTTCTGCCGAGACGTGTCAAG
>JAMOVZ010000020.1 GCA_027061865.1 Desulfobacterales bacterium | reverse complement strand
CAGGCCTCAGTGGATAAAGAGCTGCGCTCTGCCAGGGATGTAATCTCCTCGGTGTTTCCACGGCAGGTCAAAGCCCTTTTTGGCCCTCAGCACGGGGCAGGGGGCGAAGACCAGGACAATATGGTAGAGACATCTCATGAGATGGATCCTGAACTCCAAGTCCCCATATTCAGCCTCTATTCCGAGACCCGGGAGCCCACCGCCCAAATGCTTGAGCAGATTGATGTCTTAATTATTGACCTCCAAGATGTGGGCACCCGTGTCTATACGTTTGCATCCACCATGTTGCAGTGCTTGAGGGCTGCCTCCAAGCAAGGAAATAAGGTGGTGATATTGGACAGACCTAATCCCTTGGGTGGAGAGGCGGTGGAGGGGAATCTGTTGGAAGAGGAACTCTTCTCTTTCGTAGGTCCCTGGCGCCTTCCAATGCGCCATGGCCTCACCATGGCCGAGATGGCCTTGTTGTTCAAGGATGTTTTTCAGCTTGACTGTGACTTGGAGGTGGTGCCAATGAGGGGATGGAGCAGGGATATGCTGTGGCCCGATACCGGACTTAGGTGGGTCTTGCCCTCACCCAACATGCCTTTCTTTGATACTGCAATAGTTTATCCGGGCCAGGTGATGTGGGAAGGCACCAATGTATCTGAGGGGCGCGGCACTTGCAGGCCTTTTGAGCTTTTTGGAGCCCCTTTTTTGCGTCCCAAAGAGATAAGGGCTTCACTAAATCCCTCTTTGCTGATGGGGTGTATATTGCAAGAGTTCCGGTTCAGGCCCACATTCCATAAATGGGAAGCCCGGCTTTGTAAAGGTTTCCACATCCATGTCCTGGATCCCAGGGGTTTTAAACCTTACCGGACGTCTCTCGCCTTGCTCCAACAGGTTTTATTGAAGTATGGAGAGTATTTTGAGTGGAGGCCCGCCCCCTATGAATATGAATACAAAAAACTTCCCATCGACCTTATCTTGGGGAGCAAAAAGGTCAAATCACTGCTTGAAAAACGAATCTCCGTACTGGAACTTGAGGCCGGCTGGGAAGCGGACCTCAAGGAGTTTTCTTTTTTGAGGGACCAGTACTTGATTTATAGATAGGGCAAGAAGCGGTTCTTCTTGTCTACTCCTTTTTTTGAGTCTGTGGGTTTTGGCCTCCGCTGATCCACCTATCAATGGCTTCTTTGTCAAACCTCCAAACTCTGCCTATGCGGATGGCAGGTATCTTCCCCTCAGCAGCGTACTTGCATATGGTTATCTCGTGAAGCTTGAGGTATTTTGCCAATTCTTTTGTAGTCATTATCTCTGGCATAATTAAATCTCCTCTTCATATCCCGTTAAGTCATTCTTGACCTGGGTAGTATTTTAATCTTTATTGTTAGTTATTTATAATACTAAAAACATTCAAAGTCAACCGCAATCCGTCAAATAGTATTCAAAGCTAACCTAGGTGAACTGATATAAGCTATAGTTTAAAAGATTATATATAATGAATGCAATGCTGAATTGTATTTCTTAAATAACCAATACTTACTTTAGTTCTCCTTGGCAAATGGAAAAGCCGCAATTCCGGCCGTTTGATCGAGCCGTCTTTGTTCTTGACTCAATTAGCCACTATGATAATTAATTTGGCATGGCCTGCCTCCAGGAGAGGCCCCGGAAAAATTCCATCCCAGGTTTTTTAGATAACCCTCTTGAAAAAGATGAGCAGGTCCAAGGGCGTTCGATGCAACTGATGCCTTAACAGAGGGCCATAGGGAGCAAATGGAAGCAGAGGTCAAGAAAGAAATAGGAGATGCGGAAGACAGGGTCACGGAGCGCATAACCAGGGTAACTACTACTGGGAAGTGGCTGCTCTTATATGTGCTCATTGGCGTGATTGCAGGGATAGGGGCCATTGTATTTCATTTGTTATGCCAAGTGGGCTTCCATTTTTTTATGGATTTTTTGGCAGGCTACCGTCCACCCCCCCCTGCTGGGGAGACACACCTGTTTCCCCCTACCAATACCCCTTTTACCAGGTGGATGCTGATTATCCTGCCAGCAGTTGGGGGGCTTCTTAGCGGGTGGATTGTTTATACCTTCGCTCCCGAGGCGGAAGGCCACGGCACTGATGCTGCCATTGATGCTTATCACAATAAAGGCGGGTTCATCCGTGGCCGCATCCCGATTGTAAAGACCATTGCCTCTGCCCTTACCATCACCACCGGTGGCTCAGGGGGGAGGGAAGGGCCTATCGCCCAGATTGGGGCTGGCTTCGGCTCTTTCCTGGCCACAAAGCTGGGCCTCAGCGACAGAGAGCGGCGCATTATGCTTGCTGCCGGGATTGGAGCAGGTGTGGGGAGCATTTTCCGGGCCCCCCTTGCGGCGGCACTCTTTGCGGCAGAGGTGCTTTACCGGGATCCTGAGTTTGAATCCGAGGTGATCATACCTGCTGGTATCTCCTCTGTGGTGGCCTATTGTCTTTTCTGCTTGGTATTTGGTTGGGGAAGCCTTTTTGACTCACCTGGGTTTGTTTTCAGAAATCCCCTGGAGTTGGGGCCTTACACCGTCTTGGCCTTTGTGTTAGTGGGGGGAGGAATTCTTTATGTCAAGAGCTTTTATGGAGTCCACAACCTTGCAAAACGGATCAATATTCCCAATTATCTGAAGCCGGCCATTGGGGGGCTCTTGACAGGATGCATAGGCTATTTTTTGCCCCACACCTTGGCATTTGGATATGGTTACGCCCAGATGGCCATTAATAATGAACTGCCTACCCTGTTTCTCCTTACCTTGGCCTTGGGCAAGATCCTTACCACTTCTCTTTCCATTGGTTCTGGCGGAAGCGGAGGAGTGTTCGGGCCGTCTGTGGTGATCGGAGGGGCACTTGGTGGAGTGGTTGGAAGGGTGTTTGCTCAGATTGCACCGTCCATTTCTCCTGATCCCGGCGCATTCGTGGTGGTAGGAATGGCGGGGTTCTTTTCAGCCGTGTCCAACGCCCCCATTTCCACCATCATATTTGTTAGCGAGATGACCAATTCCTATCACCTATTGCTTCCAAGTCTCTTGGTCTGCTCTCTTGCATATCTTTTTTCCAGGAGATGGACCATTTATGTGAAACAGGTAAAAAACAGGATGGCCTCTAATGCGCACCTAGGCGATTTCTTTGTGGATGTCCTCTCTACAATCAAGGTAAAGGACCTCCTGCCATATATTAGAAAGACCCAAGTGGTACCAGAGGATATGACCTTTAATCAGTTTCTGGAAGTATTCCGCTCAAGCCAGCAGCATTATTTCCCAGTAGTAGACAAAGACAAACGTTTCACAGGAATATTCTCCATCAATGATATCCGCAGCATCCTTTTCGACCAAGAGATTGGAGATTTGGTGCTAATGAAAGATATTGCAAGAAATGACATCATTTACACCACCCCTTCAGAGGACCTAAATGAAGTGATGAAAAAGTTTACCATCCGCAACCTTCACAGGATACCTGTGGTTGATGACGAGGATCCCACACGGCTGTTGGGCATGCTGGACCGCCGTGAAGTCATAGAGGCATACAATAAGCGGGTGGAGGAACTCAAGTCTGAGGAACGGCCTAAGGACTTAGAGGAGGGGCCTGCAAAAGAAGTCAGCCACCTAGACAAAATCAAGGTCCGGGAGGCCATGAGGAGAGATGTGGCCACGATCTCAGAAGATATGACGCTGAAGGAATTTCTTGATCTGATCTATCAGGTGAAATTCAATAGCTTTCCCGTGGTGGATGCAAAGGGGAGGTTAAGCGGTATCCTTTCTTTATCTGACGTGGTGGAGGCGAGGAAAAGGGGCGGCAACGACGTGCTTATTAAAGACATAGCAACAAGGAATGTGGTAACCGTCAATGAAGATGACACTTTGCTCACGGCCCTGCTCAAACTAAGTGCTGGCGATTATGCAATACTTCCTGTGGTAAAAAACGGAAAGCCCCAAGAATTAAGAGGCGTCATCAGCCGACGTGACATCATGTCGGCCCTGAGCAAGGCCTTGTAAGCATAGCAAAGAGCCTATTTAAGAGCCCTTAGTTTTGCCTTGGCCAGCTTTGCTTCAGGGCTTTTGGGATATTTCTTGATGATCCTTTTGTAGAGCAACCTTGCACTCACCTTGTCGTTTAAGTGTTCAAAGGCTACAGCTTGCCGCAACATGGCGTTGGGCACCTTGTTGCCTTTGGG
>JAMOVZ010000019.1 GCA_027061865.1 Desulfobacterales bacterium | reverse complement strand
GCTGGAAGACTATTTCCTGCCAGAACCCGTGCTATGTTTGGATGTTACTCGTGGGTGCTATTATCAAAGATGTGTCTTCTGTGCATACGGCCACCTGGAGGCCATTTACAGGAAAATGGCGGTGCCTGATGTGATAAGGCTTGCTGAAGAGCTCAAGGAAAAGCATGGGGCAGAACGGTTCTTTTTTTCGGTTGATGTGGTTGATCCGGAATTTCTGGGGCGGCTTTCCCAAAAGTTCATTGAAGCCAAAACGGCCATTACTTACTGCCTTGATGCCAGGCTTGAAAAAAAATTTGCTGACCAACTCTTCGCAGACCAACTCTTCGAGTCAGGATGCCGGGCCATAAGCTTTGGCATGGAATCCGCCTCCCAGGCCACTTTGGAGAAAATGGCCAAAGGCACCAACAGCAGCCATTTCAGCGCCATCTTGAAAGCCCTCAATCGGGCTAATATCCATGTGCAGATCCACTTGATTCACGGCTTTCCAGGTGAGTCGCGGCACGAACTGGAGGAAACATTCAGGTTCCTGCGCGAACACGTCAATGAGATAGTAACGGCAGGTGTCTCGCAATTTACTCTCCTCAAAGGATCCAAAATGGGAAAAAACCCCTTGCCCTACGGCATAACATCCCTGGTCACCATGGGTGACATGGCCCTTGAATATGGATTTAAAACCCCTTTGGCAAACGGGTATCATGATTTTAAGGCATTTAAAAAAAGACTCTCTTCTCTTTTCCCAGCAGTGGCCAGGCTGACTGGCTCAACCACAGACTTCCTCATATATGCATCCCATTACACACCATCGCGGATGAAAGAGCTTTTGAGCTTCTTGTAGAATTTTGAAGGCCGCTGTGATAGAAAGTGATCAAGGCATATGGAGTATGTTTTGCACTATCAAAAGGATTGAGCAGCTTTCATTGTGGATGAAAGCCTTTTATTATTTCAGCCGACCATGACATTGCCAGGGCTTAGAAAGCATGTGGGGTTTTCAAAAAATAGTTGAAGAAAAGATCAAAAAGGCTCAAGAGGAAGGGCTTTTTGATAATCTCCCAGGCAAAGGCAGGCCCCTGGAGCTGGAAGATGACAGCCATGTACCCGAAGACCTTCGCCTCGCCTATAAGATCCTCAAGAACGCAGACTGCCTTCCCCCCGAGCTCCAGCTCAAAAAGGAGATAAGGCAGATGGAAGATATGCTGGAGGCCATACCTGATGAAAAGGAGCGTTACCGCCTGATCAAAAAGATCAACTTCAAGATAATGAAGCTCAACATGATGGGAAGGAGATCCCCCTTGCTCGAAGAGACGGAAATTTATTACAAGAAAATCGTGGAAAAGCTTGCCAAAGACTAATGCCCCTTCCCCAGGCCTGTAGAGGGAACCTTTTTTTCGGTTGACAACTAAATTTTGCCCTACTATTTAAATAATCATTTACTTAATGAACGATTTTCATTTTATGAATGCCATTCATCAATGGGTATAGCTGAACGGAGAGAACGAGAAAAACAGATGCGGCGGCGGCAGATATTGGATGCTGCCAAGCGCGTCTTCTCGGCCAAGGGATTCAGCGGTGCAACGGTGGAGAGTATTGCAGAGGAAGCCGAGCTGAGCCCTGCAACCCTTTACCTGTATTTCAAGAATAAAGACGAGCTTTACGCAAGCCTAAACCTCCAGATGCTGGAGGTTCTTAACCAGATGATCGAGGAGGTCTGCGGTCAGAACCGCTTGACGCCGGAGCAAAAAATTGATGCCCTTGGGGATGCTCTCTATAAAGTGTATGAATTTGACCCCTTGATATTGATCAATGTCCTACAATTCCAATCCAGTGAGGCACTCCGGGAACTATCGTTCCAACTCTTGGACAAGATAAAGAAAGGCTCTGCCAAGGCCTTGAGAAATATTGCCAGCATTTTTCAACAGGGTATAGAGGAAAAACGCTTTAAGAGACACAATCCCATTGCTATGGCGGACATAGTGTGGGGGGTGTTTGCAGGCCTTGTGTTATGGGAAGAGAGCAAGAGGGCGCTCAATCCCCAAAAAAATTTTCTCAAACCTACGTTAAAGCTGGCCATGGAGATAATCAGGAAGGGTGTAGCACTCCCCCCTTCTGCCAAACGGGGCTCCGGGGATACGGGCCATTGTTAGGAAATGGTATCCCTTCCCGGGGCCCCTCCCCCCTGCTTGTCCAAGTCTTCGCACGCGGCGCAGAAGTATCAGGGCAAGCAAGGACTTAAGAGCCCATTTCTATTGGAAGGGGATTTGGCCACGAGGAGCTAGGCAATGGACATGAAAAGAAATTATTATGAGGATGTGGAGCTGTTCTCTTCCCGCGTTGTGGTGTTCTGGTTCTGCGCCCTCATGGTCTTCCTGGCCCTGTATCCCTTCCTGTTTAAAAACTATTATGTCTATATGGCCAACTACATGGCAATCAATATCATTGTGGCTGTCGGCCTAAATTTGCTGGTGGGTTATACGGGCCAGATATCCCTGGGCCATGCCGGCTTCTTCGCCATTGGGGCTTATGGAACTGTCATAATGATGGGAAAGCTCCATTTGCCGTTTCTGATTTCCCTCCCCTTGGCAGGGCTGGTGGCCGCAGGCTTTGGTTTCCTCCTAGGCCTCCCCGCCCTGAGGCTGGAAGGGCCTTACCTTTCCATAGCCACCTTGGGTTTTGGCCTCACCATCATTCAGGTGATAGGCAGGATTTCTTACTTTGGAGGCAGGCAGGGGCTGCATGCCCCTGAGCTCACAATCGGCCCATGGCACGTGGACACTGACAAAGATTTTTACTATCTCCTTATCACCACCACTGTGCTCCTTACCTGGGCCGCCAGGAACATAATAAAGACACGGGTGGGAAGAGCCTTTGTGGCGATTCGCGATGCCGACATCGCTGCAGAGACCATGGGTGTGAACCTCACCTACTACAAGACCCTGGCCTTTGCGCTGAGCGCCTTTTATACCGGAGTGGCGGGGGGGCTTTATGCCTTTGTGTTGCGCTTTATTGAGCCTGAGATCTTCGGACTTCTCATGTCTATCATATTTCTGGCTATGGTCGTGGTGGGGGGCCTAGGTTCAATACTGGGCGCAATAGCTGGTGCCTGCCTGCTAAGCTGGCTTGACCTGGAGCTGCGGAATATCCTCAGCATCCCCTACCTAGGACAATGGCTTGAGGCGCTCTCCAAGAGCTACTTTTCAATCACAGGGGTTTCCAACATACAGTTTATCGTCTATGGTCTAATCATGGTCTTTATAATGATATTTGAACCCCTTGGGATATATGGATTTTGGATAAGGACAAAAAAATACTGGAAGACCTGGCCTTTCTAGAGTGAGGAGGAAGAGTGCTCGACTTCATCCAAATGGTGGTAAGTGGTATAGCGGTGGGAAGCTCCTATGCCCTCATGGGCCTTGCCATGGTGCTCATATATAAGACCTCTGAGGTGGTCAATTTCGCCCAGGGAGAAATGGCACTCCTTACGGTATTTATGACATACTTGGGGCTGGAGCACTACGGCCTGCCTTATTATATTGCCTTCCCAGGGGCACTGTGTTTCGCGGCACTAGTGGGATGCTTTTTGGAATTTGCGGTGCTCCGCCGCGCAAAAGAGCCCAATGTGCTGGGGATGATAATCATCACCATTGGTCTTGAAATGATTCTAATGGGCTTTGTGTCGTGGAAGTTCGGGGCTGACCCCAAGACCATGCCCTTCCCCATATCTCCTTACGATAGCGTCACTATAGGAAATGTCTTTGTGAGCGCCTTAGAACTACTTACATTTGTGGCAGCCCTCAGCGTGATGGTCATCCTGTTCCTCTTCCTCCGTTACTCCAGACTCGGTGTCGCCATGAAGGCCACCCAGCAGAACTTAACCGCAGCACGTCTTATGGGGATCAAGACTAATCGCATACTCATGATCACTTGGGGAATATCCTCTGTGGTTGGATGCGTGGCAGGGCTGTTGATCGCCCCCACCACCATGCAGCCTTACATGATGTGGGACCCAATGTTAAAGGGATTTGCAGGGGCGGTGCTGGGAGGCATGACATCCCTTCCAGGCTCTGTTTTCGGTGCCTATATGATAGGAATAGTTGAAAATCTTTTTGGGGGTTATGTATCCATAGAGTTCAAAGGGGCAGTAGCCTTTTTTATAATAGTGCTGATCCTTTGCGTAAAACCCAGTGGGCTCTTT
>JAMOVZ010000018.1 GCA_027061865.1 Desulfobacterales bacterium | reverse complement strand
AAGAAGTTGAAGCCCTTCCTCAAGGGCTTGACACCCATGTGGGAGAAAGAGGGGTGACGCTTTCAGGGGGGCAGCGCCAAAGGCTTACCCTTGCCAGGGCACTTCTTACAAATCCCCCCATCCTCATACTGGATGATCCCTTTTCCATGGTGGATACAGAAACAGAGAAAAGGATCCTTGACCGTATTCTTCCTGCTAGAAGGGAGATGACAAACATCATCGTATCCCACAGGATCTCCACACTGCTTAGGGCAGACTGGATCGTGGTGCTCGATGGGGGCAGGATAGCTGAACAGGGCACACATGAACAGTTGTTGGGGCAACACGGCATTTATACGGAGCTCTACGAGAGGCAGTTGATAGAGGGTGAACTGGATGAACTAGCCATTTCCCAGGCCGCACGGGTGAATTGATATGTTTCGAGACTATGGATACATGGAGGAAGGGAAGCTTGGAAAACCTTATAATGTCAGGCTCCTTCGAAGACTCCTGGGCTATGGGGGGCCATACAGAAAGGCAATGATCGCGGCCCTGCTTCTATCCCTTGTAATAACGCTGTGCGACCTCGCTGTTCCCTATCTGTCCAAAGTGGCCATAGACGACTATATCGTCTCCAGCTGGGTGGAGGTAAATTTGAGTGGCAGGGACAAGGCCTTGGTCCATGTTATGGAGGAAAGGTACGGACATCTCTTAAAACCTGGCCCCCAAGGCCTGTTTTACATAATATCCAACAAAGACCTCCGTAAAATTGATCCAAAGGACCTCCGCCTCTTCAAGAAAGGCGGAATTATAGGAGAGAGGCGTTTCCACCTGGTCCAAAAAAGGGACGCGGGGTTTCCCTTGCCACAAAAATTGATCCCGCAAGCCCTGACACTTCCAAATGGCGCACTTCTGTTGCCCTTCGAGGTAATGGACAAAGTCCCCTCGCGGCAAAGAGCGCTGATCAGAGAAAGGGACATCCAGGGGGTTGCCCTGGTGGGCCTTTTCCTCATGGGCCTTATTTGTTTCTCCTTTGCTTTGGGATATGCCGAGCACTACCTCCTGGAGTATGTGGGCCAGAACATAATGAAGGATATCCGCCTCGAGCTCTTTTCAAACATGCAGGGCCAAGCAATCACCTTTTTTGACCGTCAACCCCTTGGCCGCCTGGTTACCCGTGTCACAAATGATGTGGAAAACCTAAATGAGATGTTCAAGTCAGTAATCATTACCGTGTTTAAAGATTTCTTTATACTGCTGGGAATCGTGGTGGTTCTCGTTGTGCTCAATTGGACCCTTGCCCTTATTTGCTTTTCCCTGATTCCTGTAATCTTTATCCTCACCTTTGTATTCAGCAAAATGGCAAGAGAGGCCTTCAGGGAACTGAGGGAAAAGGTGGCCAAGATAAATGCCTTTCTTCAAGAACGCCTGAGTGCCATATCCGTAATTCAGCTCTTTTGTGCCGAAGAGTCTCAGCTCAGGGAATTCAAGGAGATCAACCATGAAAACTATCTTGCAGGCATGAAACAGATAAGGGTCTTTGCTGTTTTTATGCCAGTAATGGAACTGCTTGCCTCTTTTGGAGTGGCGATCCTCATTTGGTATGGGGGCGGCAAGGTGATTCAGGACAGGATCACGTTGGGCGCCCTGGTTGCTTTTATTGGTTACATCCAGATGTTTTTTAAACCCATCAGGGATATTTCGGAGAAATACAACATAATGCAATCGGCCATGGCTTCCACAGAGCGGATATTCGAATTCATGGACCACGAAGAAAGGCTCCCTGAAGCCCAAAACCCCAAAACCCCTTCTTCAATACAGGGGCATATTGAGCTTGAAAATGTCTCTTTTGGCTATGAGGAAGGCATAGAGGTCTTGAAGGAGATATCCATGCGTGTGAGGCCTGGAGAGACAGTGGCAATCGTCGGGCCCACAGGCTCAGGAAAGACTACACTAATAAACCTGGTTGAACGCTTTTATGACCCTCATAGGGGACGAGTTTCCATGGATGGAGTGGATCTAAAGGAGTGGCCTATCAACAAACTGAGGACGCAAATAGGTCTTGTAATGCAGGATGTGTTTATATTTGCAGGCACTATCGCTGAAAACATATCCCTTGGCCGCCCGGAGGTAGGAGAAAAAGAAATCGAAGGGGCCGCGCGCATGGCAAACCTAACGCCAGTGATCGAGAGGTTGCCCGATGGGCTAAAGCATATGATAGGCCAGGGGGGGGCACGCCTTTCGGTCGGCGAGCGCCAATTGCTCTCATTTGCCAGGGCGCTTGCCGGCAATCCCCTCATCCTTTTGCTGGATGAGGCCACCTCCAGCGTGGATCCTCATACCGAGGGGCTCATACAGGAGGCGGTTGCCAGGATGTCAGGTAGTCGCACCACCCTTGTGGTGGCCCACCGCCTTTCAACCATCAGGCAGGCAGACGAGATCCTTGTAATTTACAAGGGAAGGATAGTGGAGCAAGGCACCCATTCAGAGCTCCTGGAAAGGGGTGGGATTTATTACAGGCTTGCCCGCCTGCGGCGGTGGTAAAGGGTGTAGGTGACCATCTTTGAAAGCGCATTTACGGCATTTTCGGGGGTCTCGTAAAATACGCCGCTATATTTTTCCCCATCTACCGGTCTCACGGTTCCCTTTTCGCTTCGGGTAAGGGAGACACCGATTACCGGTTTTTCGTACTTCTCCATCAGCTCAACCATCTTTGCCACATAGTCGTCCTCATAACGGCTTGATAAGGATTCCACTTGCTCCAGGAACCAGTCCGCCGCCGTCTTGTCCACTTCTCTGGTGGTTTGGATAAGAAGGCTCACCAGTTCGTGCCTCCCTACAAAACCCATGGTTATCACTGCATCTATGCCCTCATACTTCAGCAGCTCTTCTACGGCCACCACAGGGACTTCGAGATCTCTCGTGCCAACCAGATCCACTGGATTTCCCTTGCTCCAAAAGGGCGGCAGGTACTTTCCGATGGTATCTACGATCTTATCTGGAATGGGGGGGACCACGAGGCCATTTTCGTTGCACTTGTCAGCGGTGACAACGCCCCAACCTCCTCCCAAGGTCACTATTCCCACTCGGTTGCCTTTGGGTAGAGGCAGGGAGGAAAAACCGGCCGAAAGATCCAAAAGCTCAGCTGGCGCATCCACACTTATGAGGCCTGCTTGCCTGCATGCTCCCTGAAATATGCGAAACTCCCCACCCATGGCCCCGGTATGGGAGGCTGCCGCAGATATGCCTGCCTGGGTGCGTCCACCCTTTAACAATATGATGGGTTTTTCATAATTCACCCGGGCGGCCACCTCAAGGAAACGCCTTCCATCCCGGACATTTTCCAGGTAGAGCATAATTATGCGGGTGTTGGGGTCCTGCTCCAGGTATTCAAGGTAATCCGTGCACCCAAGCATTGCCTCATTGCCCGATCCCACAAACAGCGAGATCCCTATTCCCTGCTGCCGGGCCCAGTGGATCAATTGGTTGCCCATGTTGCCTGACTGGGAAATGAACGCCACAGGGCCTGGACCCGGACGGGAGTGCACACCCGTGGCGAAAAGCCCTGCATAAGGGGAGATAATGCCCATTGTGTTTGGCCCTATCAGCTTTATCCCATACCTGCGGCAGATGTTTACGATCTCCTGCTCAAGGAGCCGGCCTTCGTCGCCAGTTTCACTAAATCCGGAGCTGATGACTACAGCCCCTTTTACCCCTTTTGCGCCACATTGGTTCAAGACCTCTGGCACCATCCTTGCCGGCACGGTGATAAAGACCAAATCAACAGAATCTGGGATCTCTGAAATAGCCCTGTATGCACGCAGGCCGCAAATGGTTCTGCTTTTTGGGTTTACTGGAAATATCTTTCCCTTAAATCCCCCCCCGATTATGTTAGTGAGGATCATTTGTCCCCATTTTCCAAAGGTGGAAGAGGCTCCTACCACTGCAACGGAGGTTGGATGAAAGACCTCATCCAGGCCTGAAACCACATCAGATACCATTTCAGTCGCGCTCCTGTTCTTCAGCTCCATCCCTCTTTGCTCTCACTGGGTCTTCTTATGTTCTTTGCCAACCACGAGGCCATGCTTGAAATTGACTACGTAACCTTGAGGATAAAAATAATGAACGCTCCACCTGTGCTTTGGCCTCCTTATCATCTTTACCTTAAGAGGCTTGCCCAAGAGGTCCAAGACCTCCTCTTCGGTCATCCCCTTTTTGACTTTCTGAAAATTCTCAGCCTTGAATTCAATCTCAGCCCAAGGCTCCATCTGCTCTTCTGTAAGGGGTTGACGAAGCCTTTGGACTCCACTCCTCTCCTTTTGGGGCTCGGCCCTAATCATGCTGCCACTAAAAAAGAAAAGGACGGCTATGATTAAGGGAACAGGTATCAGAAGCCGAGTTTTCATTTTGGCCACCTCTGTGATAGGGTTAGTATAAACAGCCGGAGCGATTATAGCATACTTTCTTGGAAATATGAGGAATTTCAGGATAAATTTGAACCGGTACAGGGACTATAACTCCTATCTTAGAGAGCTCTTTGGCCAAAGGGTTCAAAAACTCCCTATTGATGCGGGCCTGGGCTGCCCCAACCGCAATGGCACCATTTCCACGGGAGGATGTGTCTACTGTGATTCCAGGGGCTCTGGGACCGGGGCATTTGTGGAACGCAAGGTCCCTATTGATGCGCAGATCAGGTCAGGCATTGAGGCTGCCCAGAGGCGCTATAAGGCAAAAAAATACATCGCCTACTTTCAGTCTTTTACCAACACCTACGCCCCGGTTGAAAAATTGAAGGCCCTTTATGACAAGGCACTCTGTGATCCTGATATTGTGGGGTTATCAGTGGGCACCAGGCCTGATTGTATCAGTCCAGAGGTGCTTCAACTACTGAAGTCCTATGCATCCCGTTACTTGGTATGGGTGGAATATGGGCTTCAGTCAGCTCATGACAGCACTCTCAAGCTTATAAACAGGGGCCACGATGTTGCTTGCTTTGTGGATGCGGTGACAATGACGGCCAGATATGGAATAAATATCTGCGTGCACGTGATCCTAGGGCTGCCAGGGGAGAGCAGGGAAATGATGATGGAGACAGCCAAGTTCCTATCCTCCCTGCCTGTACATGGAGTGAAGATCCATTTGCTCTATGTGGTAAAGGGCACAAAAATGGAAGAAATGCTGAAGAAAGGCCGATACCGCTGTCTTGACAGGGATGAATACATTGAACTAGTAGTGGATTTCCTGGAACTGCTCCCCCCGCATGTGGTAATCCAGCGGCTAACCGGTGACCCGCCTAGGAGATCAGAGCTGGTGGCCCCCCAATGGGCATTGGAAAAGGGCCGGCTGCTTGGTTCCATAAAAAAGAGATTGGAGGAAAGAGGCACTTGGCAGGGCAGGCATTTCAAGGACTCTATGTTTTCAGGATAGAGGTTGGCAAGCTCAGCGTATATGTGGCATCAAGCCTTCAAGGGGCTGTACGGGTGGACCTTTCAGTTGAACCACCAAAAGGCCCGGTGGAATTTTTTCAAGATCGCTTTGAAGGCCTCCATCTCCTCGAGGCATTCTCTCCCAACCGCGACCTTATCTCCTCAGTGGTCTCCGCCCTTTCAGGGGAGCCATCATATCAAATCCCGCCTCTTGCCGTATCCTTAACTCCTTTCCAGAACCTGGTGCTCCAGGAAATCCTTACTATTCCCTTCGGCCATACCCTCACCTATGGCCAAGTGGCAAAGCGAATCAGAAAGCCCAAGGCAGCACGCGCAGTGGGGCAGGCATTGGGGCGAAACCCCCTTCCTCTTGTTTTTCCGTGACATCGGGTGGTGGCGGCCACGGGTATTGGCGGCTTCAGTTCTGGGCTCGAGATCAAAAGATACTTACTTGACATGGAATCTGACACCAGCCATGAGCCTCGGCTATATTGATGCGACAAACTCTTTCAGGGAAGAGAGGCTATCCACATTGTAGATCTTTATGCCACTTTGCTTTGGTGCCGTTTTCTTCAGCAGGCCAGCAAGCACATTCTTTGGGCCCACCTCTGCAAAGACCTCTACGCCCTCTGCCAGCATATTTTTCATGATCTCATACCATCTTACCCTGTTTACGAGCTGAGAGGCCATTATGTCCTTAATGGCCTCCGGGTCTTTTTCAGACGATGCCGTTGCGTTGAAGAGCATTATGGAGCTAGGGGGAAAAAAGGGGATAGGGTCCATGAATTCTCTAAACTCCCCTACCGCCCCCCTCATGAGCTCTGAGTGCCATGCCCCGCTTACCTTGAGAGGGATGGCCTTTCCACCGTACTCTTTTACCATCTTGGAAGCAGCGGAAAGCGCCTCCTTTTCCCCCGTAAGCACGACCTGCTGCTCACTGTTATGGTTGGCAATGGATATTATCCCCTTTGCCTTGGCAGAAAGTACGATATCTTCAACCTGATGGATAGCCAATCCGATAACAGCCACCATCCCGCCTGGATGCAAATCCGCCTCCCTTTGCATAAGCCGCCCCCTCTCATGGACAAGGCTCAAGGCATCCTCCGCGCTTATCACTCCCGATGCCACAAGGGCGGGATATTCCCCCAGGCTATGGCCCGCTGAGACATCGGGCTGCAGCCCTTCCTCTTGGAGCAAGGCAAGGAGGGCGAGGCTAACCGCAGTGATGGCTGGCTGGAGGTTATCGGTCAATGTTAGCTCTGCCATGGGCCCTTCAAAGCAAAGGCGGGAGATGGGCTTGCCGCAAATCTGGTCAACCTTGTCAAACACTTCTCTTGCCTTCAGGGAATTTTCAGCCAAATCCTTTCCCATACCCACCACCTGCGAGCCTTGGCCAGGAAATAGGAATGCAATTCTTGGTGCCATTGTCCATCCCCTTCAATTATGCTTTTTCCCTATCCATACCATAGCAGAGAGGTCTCATGAAGGAAAATTCTGTAATAGAGCCCATCAGAGACAGGAATTGCAAACACAGGGCGGTCTTAAGAGGGATTACCGGGTTGGGGCTCTCCCAGCTTTTGGCGGAAGAGTTGCTCCAGGGCGATTTCATACTCCCTTGTCCCAGGGATCAATGACTTGTTCCTGGCCATCTGGGCCATAATTTCTTCTTCTGTCCTTTCGAATTGGATGTTGATCTGGCTGATCACCTCGTTAATCACTTGGTATATCTCCTGATCGGTCCCGTAAATGTCTATCACATTGGGATCATGGATCAAGACCTCCATCACATATTGGGTCATGTAAAGGGAATAGGGATTGGAACGGGGAACCAGATTGCGGACAGGTGCGATAAAGTACTTAAAATCAAATTCTGAGCTCTTGAGCGCCTTTTTAAGTCCTTGAAGTATCAAGTCAGATATTGCAGCGGGATTGTCCGTCTCTATAATCTTTTTCATCAGCAGGGCCTGGGTGAGCTTATTATGGATTTCGGGGAGCTTGTATTTAAAAAAACGATCTCTCTGGAACGCCTGCTGTCTTTCCAACCGTTCGAGCCGGTTGATCAATTTGTCTTGGACTCTCCCGCTGTCAAATCGTTTCATGGCCTATCCTTCATCTTTTTCCAGCCTTGGCTGCTGGTTAGTCTTCTTTTTTTGTCGTGGATTTGGACTTGGTTTCAGCTCCCTCTCCTTTGGAATCCCCCTTGGCCCCCTTGCCCTTTTCAGGCCTTGAGCTTCCAGGAGACTTAGAAGCATAATCAGTCACATACCATCCTGTCCCTTTAAGATGAAAAGTGCTCTGAGAAATAAGTTTGCGCAACTGGCCTCCACACTTATCACATTTCTCCAGCGGCGGGTCAGTAATTTTTTGCCACGCCTCGGTCAAGGCTCCGCAATCTGAGCACTCGTATTCATAAATAGGCATCTTTCACATCACCTCCATACCACCTTTTTCATCAAACTGCCACGTAGCACATCCTCTGTCCATGATATGCATCGAGCACACAATCCAGTTGCTTTAGCGAGACGCCCTTTAGAATCTCATAGGTTATATCGTGCACCCTCTGCTCCTCTTCCTCCCTTTTGGGCCCTCTCACATCAAAGCGCTGCAAGAACCTTCCAAACCTCACAATGTGAACCAGCTCATGGGTAAAAATGTAAACCAACAGGGGCATAAGCCCGATGGCCTTGTCTCTGCTTACCGCCTCCAGGATCTGGTGGTCCTGAAGGCAAATAAAGTAGTAGTCTTTTTTCCTGGCATGGGGCATGAACCGGTCTTGCCCTAACAGCCCCTTGTGGAGCATGGCAAACACCTGCTCCCTAATCTCTTCCCTCTGCAAAGAAGAGAGGGTTTTCACATCAAACGGATGACGTGTCCACTGGGTGCTGGAAAACTTAAAAAAATCCGCTGTAACCTCTTCGGCAATGTGCAGCGCATTGCCCATGGTGAGGAGCTGTTCATGATCGAAGGCCTTGAATTCCATAGGCCCTTTTCTCAAAGAAGCTGCCCGTAACATAAGATAAGATAGGTTAAAAATAAAAAATGTCAATTTGGCTCAAAAATTTCTTTTTCACATTCCAAATACTACAACATATGGGGACTAGATTCAAATCTGAATCCTTCTCTATCTCCCCTTCAGGAAAGCTCAAATTTTATGGCTGAAATTGCAAACTATATTGCATTACTATATATTGCTTTGTTAAACTTAACTTGCATAACGGAACGGTCTGTATTTGCAAAAAAGCGATTACGGCCAAGCCTGAGGCACCTCTTGGGCAAGGAGGATTGGAATGAGAGTATTGGTGGATTCAAACATTACTGTAAAAAACATCTTTGAGCCCCCTGTAGAATTGAACTTCAAGGAGGACAGGGCCACCACCCTCAAAGATGTGCTCTTGGAGATAGGCAAACAGTGCAGCGTGGTTCAATTGGTTAGAGATGGCGGACTTGGAGAAGACGTGCGAAACATATTCCTCAACGGCACGGATTATTTTTCCCTTCCAAATCGTCTTGCAACCCTCCTGAATGAAGGAGATAAGGTGGAGATAGAAATATACATGGAGCCTTTGGGAGGCGGATGAAAAAATGGTGGCGGTGACTGGACTCGAACCAGTGACTCTGCGGATATGAGCCGCATGCTCTGACCAACTGAGCTACACCGCCACCCAATAAATTTAATTTAGCAAAACAGCCTGGTTTGTCAACAGTCAATAAGGAATAAGGGAGGCATCACGCCCCCCTTGAAATCTCTATCAGCCCGTCTTCAACCGGGCGAGTATGTAAAGGGGCTGATTATTCCTGTATATACTTCTTTACTTCTTCTGTTAGGGCCGGAACCACATCAAAGAGATCTGCCACCACCCCATAGTCTGCCTTCTGGAAGATGGGGGCATCTGGGTCTTTGTTGATGGCAACTATCACCTTCGAGGTGCTCATGCCTGCCAAGTGCTGTATGGCCCCAGAAATTCCGCATGCAATATAGAGATTGGGCGAGACCACTTTGCCGGTCTGGCCCACCTGATCCGAGTGGGGCCTCCATCCAGCATCCACCGCAGAGCGGCTAGCTCCCACTGCGGCTCCAATAACCTCTGCCAGCTCCTCCAGGATCTTGAAGTTTTCAGGGCCTTTCATGCCACGGCCACCTGAGACGATCTTGTCGGCCTCGGTAAGGTCTATCTTTCCTGCCTCGTCCTTTATTATGTCAACCACCTTCGTCTTCAACTCAGCATCATCCAAGTTAAAGGCGGCATCCACCACTTCTGCGCTCCTAGACGTGTCTGGCTCATTTATGGCCATCACATTTGGCCTGGCAGTGGCCATCTGGGGCAAGCTGTTCACGTATGTAACCTTTGCATAAGCCTTCCCGGCATAGATGGGCCTGGTTGCCACGAGGTTACCGTCTTCGATTGAAAATGCGGTGCAGTCCTGCGCCATTGCCACGCCAAGGCGTGCAGAAAGCCTGGCTGACAGATCTTTCCCCTGTGCTGAGGCGCCCAGCAGCAATATGGCTGGGTCCCCTTCCATTACCACTTGGGCAAGGACTGCAGTATATGCATCAGTGGTATATGGCTCAAGCCTTGGATCATCTGCCACTATAATCTTGTCTGCACCGTATTGGGCAAGCTCTCCGGCCTTGTCTTTCATGTTGGATCCCAACACCACGGCCACCAATTCCTGGCCAAGGGCATCGGCAAGCCTCCTGCCCTCGCTTACCACCTCATAGGTAATCTTCCTAAACTCTCCTTCCCTTTGCTCCGCTATGGTCCATACTCCTTGTGCCATCTCTTACTCTCCTTCGGATTCGTGATGGAATTTTTTATATTACCTTGGCTTCTTCATGAAGAAGTCTGGCTAACTCTGCTGCCTTCTCTTGAGGAGTCTCACCCTCTATTATCTTGCCTGCCTTTCTCTCAGGCGGAGGGGTGATTTCCAGGATCTTCAATTTCCTGGCACCTTCCCCGAACTCTGATGGATCCAGGCCCAGGTCGGCCAAGCTCTTTTCCTCCAGCGGTTTCTTCTTTGCCTTCATGATCCCGGGAAGGGATGCGTACCTTGGCTCGTTGAGACCCTTTTGGGCGGTAAGTAAAGCTGGAAGGGGAGACTCAATCACCAGAGTTTGGCCTTCAACAGGTCTTTCCACCTTTACGGATTTACCATCCTCTGCCACCTCAACCTTGACCACTAGGGACACATGGGGAATACCCAACATCTCGGCTAAACTCGGCCCCACCAGTCCCTGGTCTTCGTCAATACCCCTTTGGCCGGTAAAAATGAGGTCGTATTCCAGGTCCTTGATGGCTGCTGCCAGGGCCTTTGCCACGGCCAGGGAATCACTGCCTTCCAGGGCATCATCGGTTATCAGGATCCCTTTGTCTGCCCCCATGGCCAGCGCCGTCCTGATTGTCTCGGTCACCCTCTTGGGGCCTAGGCTTACCACAGTGACCTCCCCGCCGAATTTCTCTTTGATGCGCAAGGCCTCTTCCACGCCAAATTCATCATAGGGGTTCATGATCCACTTGATGTCGTCCGTTACGATTGACTTGCCGTCAGGAGCGATCTTGATTTGGGTCTCCGTATCCGGCACCTGCTTGAGACATACTATGATATTCACTTTCTCCTCCTTTCAATTGGATTCTTAAGGATCTAGGCCCATCAGGCCCTTATTCCTTGTAAAAAGTAGCTGCTTATCTGGTGAGCAGCGGTGTTAATATCATACTCTTTTCTGCTTGACAATACCCAGAATCGCGACATTTCATCCAGGGCCCCAAAAAAGGCCCTCTTTGCCACCCCGGGCATCACCTCCTTTCTGAAAATTCCTTTATCCTGCCCTTCTCTGATGATGTCAGCTATGATGTTCAAATATTTAGCAAATTTTTCATTCTTGTATTCTTTCATGAATTTACTGCTCTGCCTCAGCTCCACTTGAATGATTTCGGCCACGTCCTTATTCTCTTCCACCAGCTTCAAGTGGGTGCGTGCAAAATGGGTGAGTTTGTCGGCAGGATCTGAGATCCCTGCCAGCTCTGAGAGCATGTTGTCAAGCACCATCTGCATCTGCTCTTCAAAGAGGGATATGAGGATGTCGTCCTTGTTTTCAAAATAGATATAAATAGTGCCGTCAGCCACTCCGGCTTCCTTTGCAATATCAGAGACCTTTGCCTGGTAAAACCCTTTCCGGGCGAAGATCTTGGTTGCCGCCTGGATTATCCTGTAATACTTGTTGTTGTCCTTCCGCTTACCCATTTTTGTGCACCCGCCTAGATGAATGACTACTCATTCAAGTAGTCCGTAACACCCCCATCTTTCCTTGTCAAGAGCTTTTCTCTTGCTATAAAATTGAAAATGAGATACTTCCTTGACATTTGGTTCATAACTATATAGTAGCTACAACGTAGCTTACTGTTTAATCCCAATGGCAAAGGTGGTGATAAGGCTCTCAGGTTAGGTTTTAGGTCTCGTTTGGCATTAACCTAAATTTTTGGAAGGAGGATGGACCATGCGAAGATCAATTTTGTGGGCAATGGTGTTGGTAATTGGAATGGCGGTGGCCTTTATGGGGTTTGCCCCAGCGGCATTGGCCAAGCCCATCAAGGTTGGAGCCATCATCAACCTCACGGGTCCAGCATCAACCTGGGGTCAGTTTCACGCCAAAGGGATGAAGGATTACATGAAATATATAAACGAAGTAAAAGGGGGCATAGGTGGCAATAAAATAGCCCTCACAGTGGTTGACCATGGCTACAAGGTGCCGGAAGCCATCAAATATGTAAAAAAGTTCTGCACGCAAGACAAGATGGACATGATTGCCACCTGGGATGCCGGCTCAGGCATCATGGCCAAACCGATCTTTCAGAAGTACAAGGTCCCTGACATCAATTTTTCCACCTACCAGGGCTTTTTAAAGCCCCCTATTGACTATGCCTATCTTCCTTTTGGAAGCTATATCATGGACTCCTACGCCCTTCTTGAATACATCAAGGCCATACACAAGGGAAAGGGCGCGCCCAAGGTAGGGCTCCTTACTTACAACAACGCCTACGGCAAATCGATCCACGGGCCTTGCAAGGCATATGCCGCCAAACACAATGTGGATATCGTAGGCATTGAGATGTTCCCCCCCAAGACCCTGGATCTCAACACCGAGCTCCTCCGGCTCAAGAAAAAGGGAGCTCAGTATATTGTGGTCCAAATGCTGCCTTCGGCCATCATCATGGCTCTGCAGTCTGCCGACAGGATCGGCTACAAGGCACCCTTCTTTGGCACCTGGACCTCCACTGACCCTGACTTTTTCAGGCGCGGCAAGGGGCTGATCCGGGACCGCATGTTCATGCAGTTCCCCGGTTGCCTGCCAGCAGACAACTCTCCCGGCTACAAACTGCTAAAAACCCTATGGGACCGCTACAAGACTGTTGACAAGTTTGACGCGGCCTATTGGGAGGGCGTGGCCGTTGCAGCCATTATGGTGAGAGGATTTGAGCGCGCCTATGAAAAATTCGGCAAGATCACTGGAGCCACCATTAATCAGGCCCTCCAGACCTTCCGAAACGAAGACTTTGGCGGCCTTGTGCCCCCTGTCACTTACACCAACACTGATCACAGCGCATCCTTCACTGCAAGGATTGTTCAGATTCATGAGGACGCAACCTATTCACCTCTTACCAATTTCTGGGAACCTGGCAAGGAAAAGGTGCAGCTAATCAGATGAAAGCATTCCGAGGAGAACCAAGTATCTTTGCCTCCGCCCGCCCTGAAGAAAGGCGGGCGGAGTTGGAGATAAAGAGGCTTACGCTCAAATTCGGGGGGATAACCGCCCTCAACAATGTGGAGCTTTCTGTACGGACCGGGGAACTGGTGGCAATTATCGGCCCTAACGGGGCGGGAAAGACCAGCTTGCTGAACTCCATTACCGGATACTACAAGCCCCAAGAAGGGCAGATTTTTTTCAATGGGCAGGAAATAACCCGCATGCCCCCCCACCACCTTACCCACATGGGCATTGGAAGGACCTATCAGAACATAGAGCTGTTCCCAGGGATGAGCGTGCTTGCAAACATGTTGCTGGCACGCCACGTCCATTCCCATTATGGTCTTGGGAAGGCGGCCCTTTTCACCAAGTCTGTGAAGGACGAAGAGGTCCGTCATAGAAGAATCCTGGAGGAGCTCATCGACTTTCTGGAGATGCAATCCATCAGGAAAAAGTTGGTGGGCTCCCTTCCGTATGGTTTGCGCAAGCGGGTGGAACTCGGAAGGGCCCTCGCCCTTGAGCCCAAGCTCCTGATCCTGGATGAGCCCTTTGCAGGCATGACTCTCGAAGAAAAGGAGGACATGGTAAGATTCCTCCTGGAGCTGAATGAGTCGTGGAATCAGACCATGATTTTAGTGGAACACGACATGTCCATCGTGATGAGTATCTCCCATAGGGTGGTGGTCTTGGATTTTGGGGTAAAGATCGCAGAAGGCGACCCGGAGTTCGTGCAAAACCACCCCCAAGTGATTAAGGCCTATTTGGGGGACACACACCAACTTTAAGGATTCTAAGAGCGCATAGAAAACCAAGCAGTGGAACATGAGTGATCAGAAAGTCAATAAAAAGATAGATCTCCAGTACCTGAACTCCCTTGAGCAGTATACACTGCCCCAGGTCCTTGCCAAGCAGGCCGAACGCCTAGGAGACAAACACGTGGCCATTCGGGAGAAGGCATACGGTATCTGGGAGAGGTTTACCTGGAAGGACTACCTCAAATACGTCAGGCAGGTGGCCCTGGGGCTGAAGAGCCTGGGATTGAAGCGGGGCGAAAACGTTGGACTAATCCTCGACAACCATGCCGAATGGCTTTTTAGTGAACTGGGAGCCCAGGCGGTCGGGGGGGTCACCATACCCCTTTTCACCTCAGCCGTTGCCAAAGAGTTGGTATATGGCCTCAACAGGGTCAATGCGGCCTATGTATTTGCCCAAGACCAGGAGCAGGTTGACAAGCTGTTGGAGCAGCGCGAGCAGCTCTCCCATGTGCGCATGGTGATATATGTGGACCCAACGGGCATGCGCACTTACAGGGACAACCCGTGGCTCATAAGCTTCGCCCAATTATTGGAACTGGGTGAAGAGCTGGACAACGAGCAACCCGATCTCTTCATAAAAGAGCTCTGGGAAGGGAGGCCAGAGGAAGTGGCCCTCATGCTCATGACCTCTGGCACCACGGGACTGCCCAAGATGGTCATGCTTTCTCACAGAAATCTCACCGAGATGGCTCGCAAATGGCTGGAAACCGCACCCATTGGCGTTGAAGACAATTGGATATCCATTACCCCTACCGCCTGGATTGTGGATCAGATGTGGGGCTTTGGTGTCACACTTTCAGGGGGCATGGTGATGAATTTCCCTGAAACCCTGGAGACAGTGCTCGAGGATTTTCGTGAGATAGGCCCCACGGTCATTGTCACTTCTTCCCGTTTCTGGGAAGACCTGGCCTCCACCATACGGGTGAAGATAAGTGATGCAGGGTTTATAAAACGGGCCTTTTACAACCTGTCGCAAAAGGTAGGAGCTGCTGTGGTGGACCTGGAGTCGGAAGGGAAGCCAGTGCCTGCCCACCTCAGGCTGATGAAAAGGTTTACCTACTGGCTGGTCTCAAAACCCTTGATGGATAGAGTTGGATGCTTGGGCTTTCGAGCCGCTTACACTGGAGGGCATCCAATCAGCCCTGATGTCATCAGGTTTTTCAGGGCAAATGGACTCAATCTTAAGCAGTGCTATGGGCTCACAGAGGCAGGCGGCATATTCCAAGTCCAGCCTGACAATGAGGTTAAGCCAGAGACAGTGGGCAAACCCCTCCCACGAACAGAGGTCAGAATTACGGATGAGCAGGAAGTCACTGTAAAAAGTGATTCCGTGTTCGTGGGGTACTACGAAAATCCAGAGGCCACCCAGGAGGCGCTTCGTGAGGGCTGGTTCTATACGGGAGATGCGGGTTATCTGGACGAAGACGGCCACCTCCTTATCATAGGCCGCAAGCAGGACATTATGCGGACCCGCGAAGGTGAAGCCTTTTCGCCTGACTTTATCGAGACCCGGTTGAAGTTCAGCCCCTATATCAAAGAAGCGGTGATCTGGGGGGAAGGCCAGCCTTACATCACCGCCTTCATAAACATTGATTACGGAAATGTGGGCAACTGGGCAGAAGAGCGTAAGATCCCTTACACCACCTATACCGACCTCTCTCAACAACCACAGGTGGAAGAGTTGATAAAAGGTGAAGTGCGGGAAGTGAATCTCCAATTGCCAAAGCCGATGCAAATAAAGAAGATCATTCTTTTATACAAATTGCTAGACCCTGACGATGAAGAACTCACCCGCACCGGCAAGGTGAGACGAAGTTTTGTCTTCAAGCAATATAAAGAGCTTATAGATGCCATGTATTCAGACAAGAAGGAGCTGCGTGTAAAGGGCCAAGTGCGTTACAGGGATGGAACGACAGGCACAATCGAGACCACCGTTAGAATCCTAGAGATTTAGGGGGCAACAGCATTATGGAATTTTTTGTTCACCTGTTAGTAAACGGACTCTCCATAGGTTTTCTTTACGCCCTGTCTGCCTTGGGCTTTGTGATGATCTTTAAGTCAAGCAGCGTGCTCAACTTTGCCCACGGAGAGTTGCTGGCCATCGGGGCCTTCATCTTCCTGGTCCTTTCCGTGTGGGCAAAGCTCCCCATAGTGGCGGCTTTCGCCCTTACCCTTATGGGAAGTTTCGCCCTGGGCTTTATCGTGGAGAGGTTGTTCCTGCGCCCCCTCATCGGGGAAGACCTTATTCAGGTGATAATGCTCACGGTGGGGCTTGCAGCCATGTTCAAGGGGTTGCTTCTATTCATCTTCGGAGGTGACACTTGGAATTATCCTGACTTTCTGCCCGAGGCACTGACTGTCCACTGGAGGAGTGTGGAAATCCCTTCTGTTTATGTGACCACATTCATCATCGGAGTGATATTCCTGGGAATCTTTGGTTTTTTCTTTAAATACTCTTCCCAGGGCATCTATATGAGATCGGTGGCAGACAACCAAACAGCAGCCCTTTCCCTTGGAGTACACGTAAGACGCGTGTTTGCCCTCTCTTGGGCCATTGCAGCGTTGGTCTGCGCCATGAGCGGGATTGTGCTCGGAATAATTAATGGCATAAACGTCCATGAACTATCTTCCATAGGGCTGAAGGTTTTCCCCGTAGTTATCTTGGGAGGATTGGACAGCATTGGTGGAGCCATCCTTGGGGGCATCATTATTGGATTGCTTGAAACCTTTACCGGTGGCTATATTTCAAGCTCCCTGAAAGAGGTGATCCCGTACATTACGCTCGTGGTGATTTTGATGATCAAGCCTTACGGGCTCTTTGGCCTGGTGGAAATAGAGCGAGTGTAGGATTGGAGAGGAGATAGGCTCTATATGAGGAAGTTACGATTTCATCCATGTGGTAATTTCAGGGAATCTTACTACGAGGAACTCACCATCTTTGAGACAGACTTCGGCAGGCTTTGGACGATTATTGGCCTGGTGCTGCTTTTCGGGGCTGTCCCCTTTGTGAGCTCTTCTTATCTTCTTTATGTCCTCAACATATGCGGGATATACGCAATAGCCGCCATCGGCCTCAACATCTTGATAGGCTTTACAGGACAAATCTCCCTTGGCCACGGGGCGTTTTTTGGCGTTGGCGCCTATAGCGCCGCTATCTTGGCCACTAAGGTGGGGCTGCCCTTCATACTGACCATACCCATTGCAGGGCTGATCACTGCAGCGGTTGGCATGGTGTTTGGGCTCCCTTCGGCCAGGCTGAAGCACCTCTACCTCACTATTGCCACACTGGCTGGTCAGTTCATCATCGAGTATGTCTTCGTCCAGTGGGAAAGCATGACAG